>JBNMOP010000103.1:0-9764 GCA_051275005.1 Gammaproteobacteria bacterium
TAAATGTTCGCATTTTTTGAAAATCTGATTAAACCATTCCCTCAGGCAGAGCCAGCCCGGCCGCCAGATACTCTGTATGCGTTTTGCCGACATTATACCCGCGGGATAGAACCATATCTCATAATTATGTCGGTACTGACGGCATTAATTGCCATTATGGAAATATCCTTGTTTGCGTTTTTAGGTCGGCTAGTTGACTGGCTGGCAGAGAGTAGTCCAGAGACATTTATGCAAATGCATGGCACTGAGTTGGTTCGATGGGCGCTACTCATACTGGTGTTTCTACCTTCTGCGATAGCTTTGCATGCCTTTATAGTTCACCAGACCTTGTTGGGAAATTACCCCATGCGTATACGCTGGCAAGTTCACCGCTATCTATTGGGTCAGAGTCTTTCGTTTTACCAGGATGATTTTGCAGGGCGTATTGCTACCAAGTTGATGCAAACCTCAATTGCTGTACGAGAGACAGTCCTTAAGGTTCTGGATGTTCTACTCTACGTCACGGTTTACTTTGGTGGACTATTAGTGATGGTTGCCAGTGCAGATATTACATTGACCACACCTTTATTCGCGTGGCTAGGATTATATATTTGTATTTTATATTATTTCATTCCCAAGCTTGGTGAAATATCAACCAGACAAGCCAATGCTCGCTCAAATATGACCGGGCGTATCGTTGATACCTATACCAATATCTCCACAGTAAAACTTTTTTCACATTCCAGACGTGAATCAAGTTATGCCCAGGAAGGAATGGAAGTATTTTTAAATACAGTACACGAGCAAATGAGACTGGTTACTAAACTAATTGTTTCAGTATGGACAATTAATGTTCTACTGGTATTTTCAATTTGTGCTCTATCTATAAATTTATGGATGGCTAGCGCGATAACCACAGGGGTAATTGCTGCTGCCATCGGTCCTGCGATACGACTGTTCGGCATGTCACAATGGGTAATGTGGGAGTTTTCTGCGCTTTTTGAAAACCTGGGTACAGTCCAGGACGGTATAAACACAATATCCCGTCCCAAACTTGTACAGGATATTTCCCAGGCAAAACCTCTTGAGATAAAATCAGGAGAGATAAATTATCAACAGGTTTGTTTTCATTATGGCAAGGGCAGCGGTGTCATTGAAGATTTTAATTTAACGATTAAAGCAGGTGAGAAGGTTGGACTGGTAGGTCGATCTGGGGCAGGAAAATCTACTTTGGTAAATCTGTTACTTCGCTTTCACGACGTAGAAAAAGGTCGAATACTTATTGATAACCAGGATATTTCCCAGATTAGCCAGGAGAGTCTTCGAGAACAAATCGGTATGGTGACACAGGACACATCCTTGCTGCACCGTTCGATACGGGAAAACATTCTTTACGGTAAACCAAACGCCAATGAAGCCTCCATTATTAAGGCAGCGGAACAAGCCCGTGCACATGAATTTATACCTGGCCTGACTGATGTGCGCGGTCAACATGGATATGATGCCATGGTAGGTGAACGCGGAATAAAATTGTCTGGAGGTCAACGTCAACGTATCGCCATAGCCAGGGTGTTGCTTAAAGATGCACCTATATTGATTATGGATGAAGCAACCTCTGCTTTGGATTCTGAGGTAGAGGCAGCGATTAGAGAAAACTTCTACACACTTATGCAGGGTAAAACAGTTATCGCCATCGCCCACAGACTGTCCACCATCGCGGCAATGGATCGGTTATTGGTAGTTGATGAGGGTAAAATTATTGAAGAAGGTACGCATACATCTCTGGTAGCTCGAAATGGACTTTATGCGCAGCTCTGGGCTCGTCAATCGGGTGGGTTCATTGCGGAGGATGTGGCATGATTAACGCGACCGCCCTGGGCAAGAGGATAATCAATCTCTAGTGACAACTAATATATGAGTATATTAATTATTTCACACCCTGACTGTACCTTGCATGATATGGGTGATGGTCATCCAGAAAGCCCGTTGCGTATTGATGCAATTGCATCTCAGCTTAAGACCTCGAGTATGGAGGATTTATTGCAGTATAGTGATGCACCCATGGCAAGTATTGAACAAATTTCCAGGGCACATGACAGGAACTATGTCGATGCAGTATTTTCCGCATCACCTGTCAATGGCACGGTACAACTGGACCCTGACACCAGCATGAATCCGTACACGCTTACGGCAGCGCGTCGAGCGGCCGGAGCGGTTATTCATGGCATTGACCAGATTATGTCTGGGAAATACAAAAAAGCTTTTTGTAATATAAGGCCCCCAGGACATCATGCAGAGCGGAACCGAGCCATGGGTTTTTGTATATTCAATAACATTGCTGTAGGTGCACTCCACGCGTTACAGACACATGGTATTAAAAAAATTGCCATCATTGACTTTGACGTACATCACGGTAATGGCACTGAAGATATATTTAAAGATAACCCGGCTGTTATGCTTTGCTCAAGCTTTCAACATCCCTTTTATCCCTATTCCGGTGCTGACACTGTCTCGGATCATATTATTAACCTGCCCCTACCCGCCGGGACAGACGGTCATGCCTATCGTAATGCAGTAGAAATGCGTTTTCTACCTGCTCTGGAATCCTTTCAACCAGAGTTAGTTATGTTTTCAGCTGGTTTTGATGCACATCTAAATGACCCTTTGGCAAGCCTGAGATTACAGGAAGATGATTACGCATGGATAACAAACCAGGCCAAGAAAATTGCAGATAAATATGCCGGTGGCAGACTTATCTCGGTACTGGAGGGTGGTTATGATCTGGGAGCGCTGTCAAGTAGTGTGATCTCTCACCTTAAGGCTATGATTTAGAAACATTTCGCACAGGTTCTGCTCATTAACGACCGTGCAAAAAAAAGCCGTGAATACTTATTCACGGCCTTTATTCAGATTTTATCTATCCTGCAAGCAGTCGATAATAGCCTCTTAATTTACACCAAGTTCGCTTTGAATAACGCTATAGTACGTGACCATGCTAGATTTGCTGCAGCCTCATCGTAGCGTGGCGTTGAGTCATTATGAAAACCGTGATTGGTATTCTCATAGATAAAAGCTTCATATTTTTTACCATTCTTCTTCAATGCGGCCTCATAGTCCGGCCACCCGCCATTGATTCGTGTATCCAGACCAGCGTAGTGTATCGATAATGCTGCATTAATATTGGCTGTATCATCCGCACTCACCTGACGACCGTAAAATGGCGCAGAAGCTGCTAACCATGGCAATCTTGCTGCAAGCTTATTGCAAACGCCACCCCCAAAACAAAAGCCTACAACGCCAACTTTACCATTAGACTGAGGATGTGATCTTAAATATTCAGCTGCTGCAACAAAGTCTTCAAAGATCATGTCACCATCAAGCTTGCCTTGCATTTCACGACCATCTTCATCATTACCGGGATAACCTCCCAACGAAGTTAAAGCGTCTGGTCCCAGGGCCAGGAAACCTTCCAGTGCTGCCCGTCGAGTAACATCTTCTATATGTGGATTAAGTCCTCTATTTTCATGAACTACCAGAACAGCTGGTAGTTTTCCGGATGCATCAGCAGGCGCAGACAACAATCCTCGAACGGTGCCATATCCCTTGGGTGAATCAATTGATACATATCCTGTTTTTAATTTTGGATCGTGCCATGAAGTCTGTTGTGCCTCGACATAGTTTGGTGCCAGGCTTTCTAATATTGCGGTTGCAGTTAAACCACCAACAGCATATTTAGTTACACGATCCAGAAATTCCCGTCGATTGATTCTGCTGTGGACATAAAGATTGTAAAGATCCAGTACCTCTTGATTATAATCACTGGCTTTTTTCATTTTAACCCCTCCTGTTTAATTCTTATTAGTTTAAACGGTTTTACTCTTGTTTCAATGCAAATAATTAATATGAGATAGCGACTATCCTTTAATAATAATAGTTTATTGAATATCAGCTGGTTATAGTCAATTAGCAGACTAAATCAAATTTTATTGAGACACAATGAGCTGATAAAGATCATTCTAAACTGGATTTTGTATATTAAGATATAAATCAATCAGACATAATTAAAAAAAGAATAACACAAATGATATGTCGTGCTGGTATTCAAACGACACAAATTATTTTGGATACGAATAATAGGTCTTGAATGTACATCCAAGATATACAAATAAAAGACTAGCTGGATTCTGAATACCGCTTATTCAGCTTTTCTTCATTCATATCCATTTTCGGTACAATATCAAGTATTGGAGCTGCTTTAATATCCTCGGCATCCATCATTTGGGCTACCCTTTGTAATGAACTTAGCAAAGTAGTTTGTTCCCATTCATCTAGTTTTGATACACGTTCAATAAAACTTTCTTGTAAAGGTATGGGCGTATACTTTACTTTAGCAATTCCCTCTGCAGTCAATTTAAAGTGAACCTTACGCTTGTCTATAGTGGAGTGTTTCCTTACCAGTAATCCACGATTTTCCAATCTGTCTATGATGGTAGTAACTGTAGCCTGACTAAGGCAGATTTGCTCCGCCAGATTTCCTATGGTAACTCCGTCATTTTTTGCAATGGCTTGCATCAGCAAAAGTTGCGCCGTAGTAAGTCCAAATTCTTTAACTAAATCTTTAGATTTCAAATCCAAAGCTCGTACTATTCGTCGTAAAGCTATCAATACATCTTTTAAAAGTAGATCCATATAAACTATTCCAATATAGAGAATAAAAAACTAACTTAGTATGTATACTCATAATAAAAGTAATTATTAATTACAACAATATACAAATAAATATTGCACAAAATTTTCACTATTGGCTGAAATGTAAAAATTTATTTTAAATCAATTAGTTAGATATCAAACTAATTGTAAGGGACAAATGATTCTCAATTAAATTAAAGGATAATAAAAAAAATATTCAATAATAATGAGACGACCAATATCTCGGCGTATATATTGATTTTCCACCACCAAAATTATCCGCCGGCAACAGAGGTTCGACATCGACCACCATACTCAAAATGTCGCAAATAACGTTTACATATTCAGTCCGATTTAGTCAATGACGGGCCGGTGTTCTCTGACACACTTTAGTTTACAACGCGATCCAAATTTATATAAAAGTAGCCGAATAATTCTTTGTGTTCTGTCTCATTTCGGGCCAGGCAAAATACCCAACTAAGGCATTACCTCCAAAGTTAGTTTGGTAACTTCCTTAACCACAATTGTGGATCTTTACTATGTTAGCTACATTTTCTGAATCGAGCATCAGACCTACGGTCTTTAATACTTCGTTATGGCATGAGTCACAATATTGGTTAGAGATATTACGATATTGAACGGCGATTGAGCTAAGTTTGCCTGAGGATTGCAGCGTGTAATCAGAATAAATATCAAAGACACTTATCAATAACAACAGGGAATTTTTGTTAATTGAAGATTGCCAGCAACTAAAATATTGTACGCCCAGTTATGGATAACTGGCTACTTGAAGCCCGATAAAGCCAATATGCGTTGGGGTTAATTTCTGGAATTAGTAACTCAAGGCTAGCTTAATATCCCGCCGCATCAAAATATTCACCGGAAAATGGCTCTGCACCCAGACTCAAAAGCAATTCTGACATTTTCTCATTCGCACCGGTACCCGGCGTAACCCCCGGCCTGCGATAGCGATGATCATAATCACCATTACCAATTTGACGGTAGTATCGACCTTCTGGATCACCCAGGGAAATCATCAAGGGTGTCATCCCATATCTGTCTTTTGCATTGATATCTGCACCCTGCTCCACAAGGAATGTCACCATCTTTTGCCAACCTCGATAGGTCGCGAAATGCAGGGCAGTTCTGCCATCTTCTACACCCCTGGCTGGACCGTCTTCAGCCTTGTGGGTAAGAACATCATTTACATTTCCACCACCTAACTCCAGGGCTAATTTTGCTGCCGTTATGGCCTTATCTTCCTGCTCTCTGGTAAGGGCGCGTTTTTCTGGACCAGCACCAGTAGCAAGTAAAAAAAGTGATGCACCACCGCTGGTTTTTGTATTAATGTCTGATACTTCTTCCAGTTGATTTATGGCATCAATATCCCCGGATACCCCTGCAAGCAATAATGGCGTCGCACCCACGGGTGAGATCATCGAAGGATTCTGGGTATGACGAGCGAGGAAATAATTATCCTGAAATGGGAAGGCATATTTAATCTGTACATTGGGATCGGCACCATAATCCAGTAAATCACCTATCAGCCCAGTCATATTAATCCGTGTCCAGCCCACCTTATCGGTAGGCTTTTGTCCACCACCGCTGAGGAAAAGTAGTCCTTGATGCAAGGCATAATGAAGTGGGGCAATTCCCCATGCATCCCTGATGTTGGGATCCGCACCCTGTTTTAATAAAAATCTGGCCATGTCCTCATGACCACTTGCCAGTGCAATGACCAGTGGACTGCCATGTTCTGAGTGAGGCGAGTTGATGTCCGCACCTGCTTTTAACAAAATTTCTGCTGACTTTATATCACCTTGCTGGGCAGCAAAATGTAACGCTGTAAAGTCACCTGATATTTTTTGAAACCGTATGGTCGGTGGATAATTAGAACCCCAGATACTCTCACCGGGCTTAATATCAATAATATACGGTTCTGCTTCCTGAATGATCTTTGACCGAAGATTTATATCTGCGCCATTATTGACTAAAACTTCCACCACCTGTGGATGCCTTTCTGCCACGGCCCACATGAGTGCCGTTTGCCCGCCCTTGTTTTCCCTGGCATTAATGTTTGCCCCCAGGCTTAGTAACAATTTAACCCCTGTGACATCACCGGTATTAGTACAGGTCATTAGGGGTGTTTCGCCGGTTTGTTTCGCCAGATTAGGATCTGCACCAGCATCTAATAATTTACCCAATATGACCGAATAGCTATTTATACAAGCAAGGGAAAGGGGCGTAACACCATAATCGTTAGCGACATTCACATCCGCAGCTGAGGATATCAGCAGATCAACCGCATCACTGTCACCATTATATACAGCCCAGGCCAACGCCGTAGTGCCATCTCCGCGTGCAGCATTGACATCGACTTTATTCCTGAGAATGGACTTGAGCGCAGAGTGATTGCCTTCCTGTACCGCAGCCATTAAGGGAAATTCCTCAGCATAAACGGTTTGTCCAGCGAGCAGTGACATCGTTAATGAACCAATGACCAATAGCGTATTCAACCGAACCATTTTGTTATGACCTCCTAATGCTTGATTAACGACTGCGCGAGAATCTACCGAATATCAGGCGAGGCCTTTCAAAGCGCCCGTAGTATCGCTGGTCTTGTTCGATAGATACTCTTCTGTAGACGCACCAAACATTTCTATAATTGAGTAATGCAGGTTAGATACAGGCAAGCCGTCATAACGAAGGTGTCGACCACCCCTTATCATGCCCTGGGCACCGCCGATTACGGCTATAGGGACATCATTGTGGACATGATTATTGGCATCACTCAAACCACCACCGGCGACGATTATGGAATTATCCAACATAGTTGAGCCATCGACCTCTTTTGTGGTGTGCATCTTTTCCACTAGATAGGCCAACATATCACTTTGATAACGATCCACCTTTTTAAGTATCTCAATGGCGGTTGAGTTGCCTTTATGATGAGACAATGAATGGTGACCGTCACTTGCACCAAGTTCAAGGTAGTTTCGATTAGTGCCTTCATGACCAAACATAAATGAGACCACCCTGGTCATATCAGCTCGATAGGAAAGGAACATCAAATCAAATATCAACTGACTGTGCTCGCGTAAATTCTCAGGGATGCCGGCCGGTCGATTTAGATCCACTTGTTTCATGTTGTCACCGGACGCTGTTCTTGACTCTACTGCCTGAATACCGCGTTCAACATCACGGACAGCACTAAGATATTCATCGAGTTTATATCTATCACTGGCGCCCACAGAGCCCATTAAATTCTTTACTCTGCTACTAACTGAATCGAGTACACTGCTTTGTCGTTTAATCCGCCGTTGCATGGCCTCGGTATTAACCGAATCAGTATCGCCAAATAAGCGTTCAAAAACCTTGCGTGGGTTGTTCTCCACAGGCAGGGGTGTATTTTCAGTTCGCCAACTCATGGTCGCTGTGTAATAAGGTTCATAGTCGCCACCACCTTGACCTACCCACTCTGGTGTATCCAGGCTAAGTTCCAGTGAGGAAAGCGGCGTGTCCTTACTCACGTGTTTTGCAATCACCTGGTCGGCAGAAATACCTACACGGTCAGAAAATGGATGGGCACCAGTCAGGTAAGATGCGCAAGGTCTGGCATGGGGACCACCTCGTTCACCCGGCAATAAATCTGCGCTCTTGATGTCCATACCACTCAACACCAGCATCTGGTCCTTGTAGGGTGCGAAGGGTTCTAGTGTCGGTGACAACTGAAAATTTTCACCGATCGTCTTAGGTGTCCAGTTTTCCATGATCCGACCTGTAGTCAAATAGACATTCCCCAGCTTAAGAGAAGGTTTAAAATTCGATGCGGCGAAGGCCGGTACCATGGCATCGAGAAATGGCAAGGCCAGTGTCGCGCCCGCGCCCCGTAAAAATGTCCTACGAGGAATCGCTTTCTTAAATATCATCATGGTTGATAACCCTCCTATATTGAAATGGTGTGCTTTGTATTATGCCTAAAATCAGTGATGACCATGTATACCCATCCGATGCTATAGTTTCCACGATTTCACGCACCGCTGGTTGATCATAGTACTCTATTCCCCTGCCCAGGGCATAGGTAAGTACTTTTTCAGTAATCGTATGGGCAACCCTGTCAGAATGCTGCATAAATTCCGTTCTAAACTGGTCAGGCGTACTAAATGCGCTACCATCAAATAGTATCCCGGAGGAATCTACATCCGCATCCGCCTCGTCATAACGGGCACGGTATGTGCCCACTGCATCGAAGTTTTCAAGGGCAAAGCCTATGGGATCCATTAATTTGTGACACGAAGAACACACGGGATTTGCCCGGTGCTTTTCCATGGCCTGTTTTAATGTGATTGCCTTACCGGCATCATTTTCTACCTTTAATGCTGGGACATCCTCCGGTGGTGGTGGCGGAGGCATATTCAGCAGGTTATCCAATACCCATTTACCACGCAGCACCGGTGAGGTGCGATTATTAAAGGCGGTCCCCAATAACAAACCCCCTTTACCAAATAAGCCTTGTCTTTGTTCATAAGCGGCCAATTGTATGGGTCTGTATCGGCTACCATAAATATCCGGTATGCCGTAATGCCTTGCGAGTCTCTCGTTGACGTATGTATGATCTGAGGTCAGTACCTGCAGCACGCTATCATCCTTACGCACCATACTTTCAAACCACAACATCATTTCCTGTTTGAATGCCTGACGTAATTCCTCATCAAACTCCGGGAAGATCTCCTGATTTGGTTTGGCATTATCTATATTGCGCAGGCCGAGCCACTGGCTGCCAAAGTTTTGTATAAACGCCTTGGAGCGAGAGTCCGCCATCATGCGTTGCACCTGTTTTTTTAGTGTAGCTGGTTCACGCAATTGTCCTCTCTCGGCAACTTGCAATAATTCCTCATCAGGAATACTGCTCCACAAGAAAAACGAGAGTCGGGATGCTAGTTCCAGATCACTGACCGCATATACCTCACCCGGTGATACGCCATCGGGGTCCTGCTCGATACGAAACAGAAATTCCGGCCCAGCGAGTATGCTCTGCAGCGCCAATTCTATGCCGCTATCAAAGCCTTCATCTTCTTGTCCCGCGTTAAAAAGTT
>JBNMOP010000104.1:0-9731 GCA_051275005.1 Gammaproteobacteria bacterium
GTGCGATACGAAGGTACCCACACTTCAATCTGATCCTTATAATTGTCTACTGCAATGAATCTTGACTCTATCCCCAGTGTAGGTAAGCGAAATTCTGTCCACTGATCTTTCTTCGGATCATATCTGGCTACTGTGTCAGCAATCATCATGTTCATCCACACCATACCGTGCTTATCGATGGTGGTATCATAAATCCCCGGAAATGCGCTCTGGTTTGGATAATCAATATGGGTGACCTCGTGGGTGCGGATGTCTATACGCGCCAGATTATTGCCCCAGTAGTTAGCGATCCAAACATAGTTGCCGTTTTTCTCAGCTCCCAGTCGACGTGGCCCTTGCGCCCACGGTGTTGCGGAATTCCAGTCCGACCCAATGGAGTTAAATAACTCCTTGTCCTGTTCGGTCATTAAATAATCCCACTTGTCCACCGGATCCAAGTTCACATCTGTGACCTTACCCGTACGACCATCACCGACGCCCAAGGTGTCGATGGCCATCTGCGCCCACCAACCATTTCCTTGCGAATCAACCGCAACACCATATGTTCTTCCTAATCTCCCAGGGATCTCGGATTTGTAATCGGTGAATGTTTGGGTTGCTGGATTAAAACTGATCGCACCTTCTCGAGACGATGCCCAAATTACGCCGTTGTTGTCCACATCCAAAGTCCCACCGACCGCGCCAACACCTTCTGGCGGTTTATGGATTGATGCTGTATCTGTTTTGGGATCGATCTCCACAAATACACCATCTGCGTTAATCCAGGCATGGCCTTTCAGATCGATAACCAGACCGTGACTGGTCGCGGCCATCCCGTTTTTGCTCGGCACTTTATAGTTCCTCACTTCGCCCGTTTTTGGATCCAATCTTGCGATGTTACGCAGCCTGTCAGCCTGCGAATCGGCAACCCATACATAACCGTATGGATCCGGTTCAACATCATGGGGCCCTCGAGCCTGGTACACGGAGGGCACACCTTCCGTCCAATCGCTGCCGTTTAAGGTGACGTATTCCCCGTCTAATCCCGATGTGTAATCGTATTCGGTTATAACCACACGGGCCGCCTCACCACGTGGTCGCGGAAAGGCTTTCAGCTCCATCGGCATCGGCCCGGGGCCTCGCACCTTGGCTAAATATGCCGCCAATTCGTCCCGATATTGCCGGATTAATTGCGCTACGTTACTGTCTGGACCGGGTGGTTCACCACGAATAGTCAGGGTCTCCATCGTTGTAATAATTTTCCGCCAGCCGTCCTCATCAAATCTGTTTTGCAAGACAAAGTTTGGAGTATGACAGCCAACACAGTTGTTACGGAAAATCAGCTTCATGCGATGGTTGTCTTTTGTATCTTCCGGCAAATTGGCAATCCATTCGCTGCCGGTCAATTGCCGACCTATGTCTTTAAATACCCCCAGTGTAAAGTCCTGCTGTACTTGCCCTGATTCATTCAGTTGCACTGCTGTCTTTTCTCTTGTAAATCCCGCTGCCTGAGCCCACACCTGATAGTTACCCGATTCCATTGGTGGAAAAATATAGTTTCCACGCTCATCAGTGAACACCGAGGTTGCGTATGTCTTGTCAGCTTCTCGTGCTGTGACTACGATCCCGTACAATCCATCACCGTTTGCAGATGTAACGCTTCCTTGTAATTCACCGCCTACCGCCATTCTAATCGGTGAACCAACCAGCACACCTGCCGAAATTACAAACACACTTAGCAGTGTTAATATTGTATTACGCATAATAGTTTCTCCTCATGGGTTTGTATGGCCCGTAGCCTTTACAGTCTTTTATGATCTTGATTAAGAGTAATCGAATGATAATCAGAGTTAATCCGCAGTGTCTTGCATTGCATCCATGTTCAGATTATCTATGGGCACTATCTTGTCAGGCCCGCCGCCAACATCTACTCCCGGATGGATAAAATCACTTAATTTAAAAATTTTCAGATATGTCACGATGTAATCCATATCCGTTTCCGTCAACCCATAGCGAAATCCCGGCATGCGCGTCGTACCATCACGTATAACCGCGCGCATCCTGTTTTCTGTATTGGCATCCTTAATATACCCCTCAAGTTTAGGACCAATAGTTGGTAACTCCGGGTCATTAAGCAGTAAGGGTGCAGGCATATGGCAGACTGAACAACGTTGTAAAAATAATTTCTTTCCTGCCAACTCACTTTCGGAAATTTGTTGTGCTGTAACAGATTGTGAAATCAGCAGGGACAATACAATAATCGATATCAGTTTTGCCAATAGTGGATGATATCCTTGCCATCCAGAATATTGCTTACTCATAAGCACTTTCCCCCCCTTCAATTGAGTTGCATATAGTTAAAGTTATTATGCCAGTATAAAACCCAAACACGACTGGCATTAAATTGTCATATACAGGTAATACAAATACTCCGTCTGACTGTGTTTGTAAAGCCAATATGGCATACAGTCAGGGTTTAGAGACAAGTCTGCTACAAAGAAATTGACAAGCTTATTATTGAATGGTTTTCTTTATGAAAAATATTGAGTAATTAAGGCGTATATGTAATTAAATGTTCCGGCAAGGAGATTCAATAATGCAAATAAAAAATAAGACAATAATTGTCTGTTTTACTGTCTTCACGTTGATACTTGTCGGCTGTTCCAGGGAAGAATCAATCTCATAAATAGAGATGGCCGCTACGCAGGAATCCATGCGCGATATTACAGCCAACATTTACCAGGTAGCCGTTACTGATCCTCGGCGACCTGCTGAAGATGTGGCACGAGATACAGGTCGTAAACCTGTTCAGGTCCTGGAATTTATTGGTATAAAACCCAGCCAGCGTGTAGTGGATTTCACATCCGGCATTGGGTATTTTACCCGATTAATTTCTGTGATAGTCGGCAGTGAGGGATCTGTCGTTGCACATAACAGTGGTCCCCGTATGAACAGTAATCTTATAAATGATAAATACAAAGCAGGTTTGTTTGAGCAATATACGAGTTACGGTAATGTTGAAGTGAATTACGAGACGGTGGAGGAAATGTCGTTACCCGATAACTCCGTTGATGTGGTTTTATTAAGTTTGGCCCTGCACCATTGGCATCATTCAGAAGAATCAGGTGAATTTGTCCCGCAGATAGCCTTGCAGAGATATGACAATGTCATGCGTATGTTAAAATCAGGCGGGGTCTTTGCAATAATAGACCATGAAGCAGCTGCAGGGATGACACGTCTAGCAAGCGATGCAATCCACAGAATACCGAGAGAAACCGCTATTGCTGATCTTACCCTGGCAGGTTTTGTCTTTATGGGTGAAAGCGATGTACATGCAAATCATCCTGATGATAATCTAAACATCAGGTGGACCCGGGAACCGCGTGATGCGACCAGGAGGATAGTGCAGCTATATCGAAAACTATAAAGCCTTTTTCTGGAGGTATATCTGATTATTCTTTAAATTGTAATTTAAACTGTCAGCCTAATTTCTAATGATGTAATTATTTGGACGAACTAAATATGACTACTGAACAAGCTTCCGTAGATACCCAGACCCTTCCAGACACGCCACAAACTAACGGTTGGCGCACCTTTGGTATCATTGTGATTACAATGGTTTTAACACTTGCTGTTGGTTACTGGGCCATTTCCACCTGGCTGTTTCCAAACGAATTTGATTCAGTGAAGTTAACCGAGAGTCAACAACAATCACTGGATGAAAAATTACGGTTACTCGGTGGTAATACACCATCAAATTCTACGCAGTCAAAGCAATCTGATGCCTATAGCGAGGTTGGTGCGCGCCGTGTCGTTGAATTTAACGAACAGGAACTAAATGCATTGTTGGCGCGTAATACCGAACTTGCCAATAAGTTATCTATCGATCTATCCGAAAATCTTATTAGTGCGAATCTGCTCATTGATATTGATCCGGATTTTCCAATCCTGAGTGGCAAGACAATCAAGGTCGCAGGTGGGATGGAGCTAAGTCTTGTTGATGGTAATCCTAGTGCCATACTCAAGGGTATCAGTATCTGGGGTGTACCGCTCCCCAATGCTTGGGTAGGCAATATGAAAAATATTGATCTTATGAAGCAGTTTGGCAAGACGGGAGGATTTCTGCAATTTATTAACGATGGTGTTAAGACCATCGAGGTAAAGGACGGCAAATTATTCATCGAACTCAAGGAATAAATTTTCGCAAAAATTAGTATGGACAGTGTCAATTGATAGAGCCTATCCCTTTAGATACCATGTGCCACATGATTCTCATCTTTCGATTTTTAAATCCGTTACAAATAGTCGGGAGTGATAGCTTATGAGCAAGTGCAATTTGCACAGTTTGTTAATCGCTGGTTTCCTGCTCACCTGTTGTGTTGTCATTCCATTATCGGCCCAGGTTCCCGAATCTATTGTTGCGAACGACAATCGTTTGGCGGCAGGTGATCTACATGAGGGAGTATTGACCTTGCATCTGGAACTCCGAAAAGGTATTTGGCATCCAGAGGGTGAGGACGGTGAGGCTATACCAGTCTATGCGTTTGGCGAAGCGGGCAAGCCGCTACAGGTTCCCGCGCCATTACTTCGTGTGCCTGAGGGAACTATGGTTGAGGTCTCTGTGCATAACACCCTTGGCGTACCTGCAAGCGTGCATGGATTACACGAGCACCCGGGAGATGCTGGTGATGTGGTGAATGTGAATGCAGGTGAGAACCTTACTATGCGTTTTCGGGCCGGTGATGCGGGTACGTATCTTTACTGGGCATCGACGCCAGATGGCGGGCGGGGCAACCGCCGGGTTGTAGACTCATTGGTTGGAGGTGCCCTTGTGATCGACGCGCCCAATGCCTCAATTGATGATCGAATTTTTGTGCTTGAGCGATGGAACGGACCGACACGCACAGCTATCAATGGAAAGTCATGGCCATTTACCGAACGACTAAACGTCGAGGCGGGCAAGCCTGAGCACTGGCGAGTGATTAATGCCTCGGATCTCAGCCACCCTATGCATCTACACGGACTGCATTTCAATGTAGATGGGGTAGGTGACGGCGAGCACTATCGTTCGTATGCACCTGAGGATCGCCCATTAATTTTTACAAAGATTGTTGAAATTGGTGAAACGTTCGATATGACATGGGTGCCCCACGAACCTGGCAGATGGCTCTTTCATTGCCACCGGGTCCCGCACATGAGGCTACCAGTTAATCTGGATCCCTCCGATGTGATGGTCTTAGACAACCACGAACAAGCAAAAGAGGATCCGCTCTACGCAGGAATGGGTGGCATGATTATGGAGATCACTGTTAACGGTCCACACACACAGACACCCGAGGCAGTGTGGCAATCAGCGCGCAAGCTGGAGCTTGAGGTCGATACCCGAAACGGTGACCTACGATTTTATGCGCTAACGTTACGAGATCATGCCCTTGCCCAATCGATGCCAAATGGGCAGTCGAGTCCAGCCCTCACGGGTCCCGTCATTGTGCTCGAACAAGGACAACCTGTTGAGATTGGAGTGGTCAACCGGCTGGATGTCGCTACGGCGATTCATTGGCATGGCATGGAACTGGAGAGTTACTACGACGGTGTTCCAATCGTTTCTGGTATTGGTGACATGAGGGCGCCTCCTGTGGAGCCAGGCAAACGTTTTGTAGCACGGATGACACCACCTCGCGCAGGGACGCTCATGTACCACACGCATTGGCACGACCCCCGGCAGCTTACTGGAGGTGTTCACGGACCATTGATCGTGATGCCGGCAGGACAGACTTACGATCCTTCTACTGACAAGGCATTCTTGTTTAGTCAGAGCCCAGGAGAACCATTTGGAGCATCGATGCTGTTAATGAATGGCAATCCTCAACCACGCACTATGGAGTTTAAAACCGGTATCAAATACCGCTTCCGTTTCATTAATATCACCCCATCAGTGGCAAACCTACGCGTGTCACTGAGGCAGGCGGGTGTTCCTGTAGAATGGCGAGCGGTAGCCAAGGATGCAATCGACCTGCCGTCGTCGAAAGCCACACTGAGGCGCGCGGATCTGCAGGTCTCGGTAGGTGAGACCTACGATTTTGAATTCAAGGCAGACGGTCCGATGGAGCTGACACTTGAAGGTGGACGGCCAGATAATACCCAACGGGTGGTACAGACAATCGTCTTTACTGATCCGCTGATGTAATTAGGTGTATGGGAGAAAACTGGTCAGATTCTATAAATCTACGCAATGACACAGCATATTTATTTTAGTAGGCATATTATTCACTTTAAATATAAAAATAATAGTATCATTAACAAGCCATTTTCCAGACCAGAGGTGTAAAAACATGACTATCTCACGTCGAAAACTTATGTCTACTACCGGGACAACCCTGGCAGGATTATCAATAGCCGCTGTTATTAAACCGAAAATATTATTTGCACAAACAACTGCAGGCCGCGGTGATCAACAAGATGTGCCAGACATGCTTATTGAGCAAGAGATGAGAAAGGGCTTTCCTGTTGAGTTACCCCTTAATCCGGATGGATCAGCAATAGAATATTCAGCCAACGATGCAGGTTTGATTGAAGGTCCTTTGAAGTGGCAAACCCCAGATAAAAAAAATCCTGATATTAATCCAAATTTTAATGACTTGAGAGTCACCATTGATACCCGTGGTATGTCTCGTAAAAGTGGGACCTTGCGTGCCAGCGATCTTGAGGCATTACCAAAAATTGAAAAGACTTATCTAATGCAATGTGGTGCCCCTTTACCTCGGGGCATAGTCACCTGGGGTGGTGTGCGTTTTTCTGATTTTGCCGATATTCTGGGTTTGAATAAGGGAGTACATTATTGTCGCATTATGGCAGCTGACGGGGCATATGTAGATGAAGACATTACTACCTTGCGTCATCCACAGGTTATGCTGGCATGGGAAATGAATGGAAAGGCTCTTTCAGCAGATCACGGTGCACCACTAAGGTTGGTAATCCCTTTTCGATATGGCAAGCGCAGTATCAAGGCGATTACCGGTATGCAGTTCGCTACGCCAGGACTGCCTACTCCTCCTGCTTAATTGAATGAATCATGGACGAACATATATTGGGTCGGTGTCATTATATAAATAGTTACAGATTGATAAATTAACGCTGACTATAACTTCTAGATTAATCATCAAATACGTAACCAAATAAGTGATATCTCTTCGCGCGAAATTTACATTTGCATTGCTGGTAATGAGTTTTGTTGCGATCGGTGTGGTCGGAATAACCTCTTATAAAATTACCCAAGTGCAATTTGAAGACCTGGTTGTTAGTCGAGCAATGGAAAGATTTGTGAAAAATATCACAGAGTATTATGTGCGTTATGGTTCATGGGAGAACGCCAGAAACGCTGAACATTATCTTGATTTCGATGCGCGAACTAGACGGTTACTAAATAGTTCTATTGTACGGCTTGAAGATGAGGGCAGGCGCCGACCACCTCCACCACCGAATGAAGTTAGGAGGTTACCTCCACCAGAGCAACATATTGAATTTGGTGCTCCCCCACCTCCATTTCTTGTCGTAGATCAAAACGGGATAGTGCTGATTGATCTCGCTGGTCGAAATATTGGCGAAGTGATTACTCCGCAGGAAATGAATCGAGCAGAGGCTATCTTTGTAGACAATATTCAAATTGCTCTGGCCGTACCTTTAGATAGACCGATACTTACAGACATTGAGGAGCGTTATCTTGCAGCGATTGAATATTCCTGGCTTTACTCATTACTCGTTGCAATAGTTCTCGCAATTCCAGTTGGCATAGTTCTGGGACATCTTTTTACTGCACCGATAGAAGAATTAAGAAAGGCAATCCGTGGAATGCAAGATGGAAAACTTCGCCAGTTAGTCAGGGTTCGATCAAATGACGAAATAGGTCAACTTTCCTCAGCATTTAATTTGATGAGTGAGAACCTGGCAATAGCCTATGAAAAATTGGAGAAATCTCGTACGCGTTTAAGTGTTCAGGCTGTAGCGTTAGAAGAGCTTAGTCGTCGCGACGAACTAACACAACTTCAGAATCGTCGTGCATTTGATGACCTTGCACCAACTTTATTTGCACAGGCACGACGCTTTAGTCACTCATTAACATTTGCAATGGCGGATATTGACCACTTTAAGAAGGTAAACGATGATTACTCGCATGCAGTGGGTGATAAGGTTCTGCAAGAGGTAGCGAACTTGATAAATACGACACTACGTGAGATTGATCTGATTGCTCGATATGGTGGTGAAGAATTTGTCATAACCTTTCCACAAACAGATATCGAAGGTGCAACAATATTTGCAAATCGACTACGAGAACGCGTTGCTGCTTATGATTGGGAACAATTGACCCCCGGTTTTACTGTTACGCTTAGTATTGGCCTGGCTCAATGGTCTACTGAAGATTCTTTCAAAGAGGTACTAAAAGTAGCTGATGCCAGGCTTTATGATGCCAAGTCGAAGGGACGTAACCAGGTTTGTTCCTAAATGATTAAGGGTAAGGAAAATAAGCAACCGTTTTTAACTATTTGAGTCTTTGTATTCGTAATATCAGTGGCTTTATTGTTCTTGCTCATGTTAAAGACTCTCATTAAATTATTTGTTATCAGACATTTCAGGAAGTATAAATTATTATGACACTGATCCTTTCAAATAAAGATGTAGATGATTTGTTAACAATGCCCGAGTGTATTGATGCGCTTGAAGATGCCTATCGCGAACTGGGGCAAGGTCGTGGTGTTAATCGTCGGCGCTCTGATTCTCTGGTGCCGGGTAAAGACCCGGAGACATTTTACGGCCTGAAGACTATGGATGGCATAGTACCCAAATTCGGCGTAAGTGCTGTGCGCATAAATTCAGATGTAGTTTCCTGGCCGACTCGTGCTGGAACCATGCGCCGTGAAAAAATTCCAGCAGCCCCCGGTAATCGTTGGGTCGGATTGATACTATTATTTAGTTCTGAAACCGGTGAACCTCTGGCAATCTTTCCCGATGGTTATTTGCAGCGGTTGCGTGTAGGCGCTGCTAACGGTCTGGCAGCAAAATACCTGTCACGAACCAATGCCGAGGAGGTAGCACTTTTTGGTAGTGGCTGGCAGGCGAGTGGTCAGTTGATGGCAATAACCGCGGTACGATCGATTAAACGGATCCGTTGTTATAGTCCTAATGCTGAACACTGTAGGACCTTCTCAAAAGAAATGTCTGAAAAGCTCAGTGTAGAAATAATTCCAGTGACGTCACCAGATGATGCCGTAAAGGGGGCGGATATCGTTATCTGTGCAACCAATACAGTTGATAACGTCTTACTTGATCGATGGCTGGAGCCAGGGATGCATATTTCTTCGATCAAACGACCGGAAATAGAAGAAACAGCTATCCAACGGGCTGATTATGTATTAATTCATACCCACGATGATGCGCCATTGTTGATAACACCTCCTGGTTTGGTTATACCCGAGAATGAAAATGGTAAGGGTTGGAACGCAATACCTGACGTTAATTTTGACGCACTACCGACACTACCTGAATTAATTGCTGGCAAGTTTTCCGGACGTGAATCTCCAGAGCAAATTACCTGCTTTCTAAATAATCTTGGTATGGGATATCAGTTCGCTGCGGCAGGCGCCGCTTTTTATCGCAAGGCTAAGGCCGCGGGACGTGGACATGAGTTGCCAACCGAAATGTTTACACAGGATGTACATCCCTGAACAAAAATACTGTCGAGTTATTTTAGTATTTAA
>JBNMOP010000105.1:0-9662 GCA_051275005.1 Gammaproteobacteria bacterium
TAAACAAGAAATTAACTCTAATCATGAATATAATCAGATTCTGAAGGCATATATTAATTTCGTTATTTATTTCAGGAAGTAGAGGATGAACAAAGACGACAATCCTTTTCTTAGCTCCGAATGGCAGGAAATGCAACGACAATATGTCGAAGCATTGTCTGCATTCTATCCAAAGCAGCCTCCCAGCGATACAACCTATACTAATCCTCAGGCTTGGAATAAAGCCTTGGATTTCTGGTGGAAGTCTATTGAAGGAGAGATAAGTGATAAAAATAAACCTGTAATGGATGCGGTCCTTAATCAATCAAGAATTTTTTATTCCATAACAGATCATTTCGCAACCATGATTAACGAGATTGGTGCTGCGGACAAAGACACAGATGAATGGCAAGAGATACTCAATCGCAATCTCGAGCAGATGAAGTCCATGTTTGACCAATACATGTCTGATAAAACCTACACGGCTACTGCACCATCGTTTATGTGGGCACAACCTATTGAATCCTGGAAAGAAGTTATGTCGGGTATTACCCTATTCCCTGATGAAATGCTGGAAAAAATTATGCAACAGGGTGTGAAGGAATTTTCAGAGAAGTTTTTGTCTATTCCCGGTATTGGTATGAATAGCGAGTATCAGGAAAAGCTGCAGACGCTTATAAGTTTATGGGATGATTATCAGGCTAACAGTAATAAGTATCGTCAAAAATTTTCTGAACTTGGCAAACAAGCAGTCGATAAACTTAGAGACAACATACTTAAAAAAGCCAGAAAAAATGAGAAGATTTCCAGTTTAAAGAAAATCTACAATATGTGGATAGATGCCAACGAGGAGGTCTTTGCGTCCTATGTGGCCGGTGAGGACTATTCAATATTGTATAGTGAGTTGGTGAACTCCCTTGTGAAATTTAAAAAACAGAGTAACGATTTATCAGATGACATTTTGAAAGCCTTAAATATACCTACCAGTGCAGGGGTTAATACGATAACCATGCGACAGCACCAAATAAAAAATCATCTGCGAAGCACTATGGAAATACAACAAAAGACTTTGGGTTCCTTAGAGCAGATGCGATTAGAATTACAAAAAATCCAGTCACAAATCTCAGAAAAAAAACCATCCAAAATCAAAAATAAATCGGATAGTGGAAAGAAAAAGCGCGTTTCTAAAAATAAAAATAAAACCAATGATTCCTGAATTAAGCGACATTATTTATTTAAGGCAAAAGACATGAATCCCTTTGCGATAGATCCAAAAAAAATAGCTGCGGAGGTACTGGAATTTAATACAAAATTAGCCCGAGGCTTTGATGTATTGGCTAAATTCAATGAAACCTCAACCGGGGTCTCGGTAAAAGATTCGGTATATGAAGAAGATAAGCTGGTGTTGCATCATTACCAGGCACTCAATGACAAGCAAAATCCTGTACCAGTATTAATTGTTTATGCTTTGGTTAATCGCCCCTATATGGCGGATTTGCAGGAAGACCGGTCATTGATCAGAGGTATGCTCAATGCCGGTCTGGATGTGTACTTGATAGATTGGGGTTATCCTGACGCGGCGGATCGTTATCTATCACTGGATGATTATATTAATGGTTATATTGACCGCTGTGTAGATGTAATTCGAGAACGCAGCGGTCAGGAAAGGATCAACCTGCTCGGAATATGTCAGGGAGGCTGTTTCAGCCTTTGTTATGCGAGCTTACACCAGGACAAGGTAATGAACCTTATTACCACGGTCACGCCGGTTGATTTTCATACTAAAAATGATCTCTTGAGTCACTTGGCACGGAATATAGATGTCGATGCAAGTGTCGATGCGCTTGGTAATATGCCGGGTCAAATGCTTAACTGGTCATTTATGATGCTCAAACCCTTCAGACTCATGGGACAAAAATATATGGATCTTGTCGATATCCTGGATGATGAAAAGAAAGTTGAAAATTTCATGAAAATGGAAAAATGGATATTCGATAGCCCTGACCAGGCAGGTGTAGCATACAGCGAATTTATAAAGCAATTCTACCAGCAAAACAAGCTTGTTAAAGCAGAGGTCAAATTAGGTAAACAGCATGTTAATCTACAAGACATCACAATACCGATATTAAATATCTATGCTAGGGATGATCATTTGGTTCCTCCAGACTCATCACGAGCACTTGCGGGATGCGTTGGTACTGAAGATTATACTGAAATGGAATTTCCTGGTGGTCATATTGGTATTTATGTAAGTTCCAGGGCACAAAAAATCTTGCCTAAGGCAATCGCTGACTGGCTCAATCAAAGAACATCAAAATAACCTTCTTCACTATAATTTTACTCACGTAGTACCTCATTTGGGTGATTACATGGCCTGAAATAATATCTATATTTAATAATGAGGAGATTAAATGGACAAGCCTTCAGGAAGAGGGCAAGAAAGGACTCTCACTCAAGACAAGGATGTATTAAGCGCCAAGGAATGGCGCACTTATAATTATTATGGTTATGGTTAAGAGCATAAAAAAATTTCACTTAGAAACTTGCTTTAGTAAACCTGGTAATACGAATAGTGTTGCTATCAACGTCATTGCAATACCAATGCCCAATAAGTTACCCATACTGGCAGTCCCTGCATGAGGGGAAAAGGTGAGAGTTCCTATACTACACATGGTTGTCAAGGCACTTACTATCACTGCCCGTGCTGAACTTGTGGCAAGGATATTATTATGTTCAGGTAACGCCGTTCGATACCGATGTAATATATGTATACCGCTGTCTACACCCATACCTAGTAGCAAGGGTAGAGCAATTATATTTGCAAAGTTAAGTGGAATATTTAACAGCGTACTTATTCCTGCCGTTACTATTACGGCAAAAATCAATGTTGAGAGAATTAATAACACATCAAACTTATGTGGAAGCAGAACTAAAAGAAAAAGTGCGATAGCACATATTGCGTATGTTAGGGCTTCTATGAATGCTGATATTACGGCATCTCCAGCTTCAATATTTACTACAGGTGCACCGATGATTCTAGGATCTGCTCGATACAATTCATCTACAAATCGTCTCATTTCATAGTTGTTATTGAGATTTTCTTTCGGGTAAATGCTAAGTAAAAAGTGTCCATCTGCACTTTGCCATCGCTCTTTTAGGTCTAGCGGAAGATTTTCTTCAGATATAGTATCTGCCTGTAAAGATGCATTTAATAAATTCAATCTGCCGGGCAGTGAAGCCAGCAGACTTTTTGAGAGGTCGTTTAATGCATCGGCCTGTTGTTCAGTACTCATACTAGATAATTTATCGACATAAATTTGTAACGCTTTTGTAAAATTCAACAAATAATTGTTTTCAGTTACTACAGTAGTAGAAACATATTTATCCAGGAATGAAGTCAATACCTGGTATTGTTCATTTGATGAGAGTGAAGATGATAAGGCAGTGTCAGGAAAACCCCCGGGTAATAACAGATTTAATTCATCGATGATTGCCAATTTTTCATCCTGACTCTCCGGAATAAAATCATCTAACCATACAACCTTGTCAACAACAGGCTGTTGCTCAATATTATTTATTGTTTTAATCGCATCATCCCTGTCTTTTGCTATGATTACACCCGTCCAGGGGGATGTGTCACTGGATTCAAGCAATGAAGCGTAGGTCTGTACTGATTCATTTTCCGGATCTTGCAAATTGAGTATGTTGGAATCGAACTGAACATTAATGGCAAGGCCTAATGAGAGAATTGTTATCACTGCAGCAACTAAAATTAATTTTCTAGCATGAATCATTGGTAAGTTAGTCAACCATGTAATACGAGCAGGTTGACTTGAACTATTGTTTCGCGTAGCTGAGGACAATGGGAATGTCCATAACAGGGCAGGCAATAGTGTCATTGTTACAAACAAGCTAATGAACATTCCAACACCGGATATTAATCCTAGCTCTGCAACACCACGATAATCTGTAGGGATGAAAGCAAAAAAACCAATTGCTGTTGTAATAGTGCAAATAATGAGTGATTGTCCCAGGTTGCGAGAAGTTTCTCCAATGGCCAATATATTTGTTGACCCAAGTAAATGAAACTCCCTGTATCTCAGGCAATAGTGAATAGCAAAATCAATGCCCAGACCTATATATAAAACGGCAAAAGCAACTGAAATTAGATTAAGTTCACCGATAGCCAATGTAGCAAATGCTGCTGTAAGCAGTAGACCTGTAACTAGCGATATTAATGTAAATGCAACCAGACGGATTGAATTCAATCCTAATATCATAATTAATGTAACCATGGAGATGGAGAGCAAGAGTGCTGTACCCATGCCTCGACTAACACTTAGAAGCTCTTCATGTGCAAGTACAGCACCACCCGTCAATCGTACAGATGCACCCGTTTCTACAACTGATGGTAATAAACTAATTTCTCTAACTTTATTAATTGCTTCTGTCGCAGGAAGCATGTCCGAATAGTCAATCGTTGGTTGTAGAATAATAAATTCATGATTTTGTTTTTCAGATGATTCAGATTTATTGTCGATTAGGTTTTGCCAGGAAACCCTGATAGGTTTTTCATCAATATTAGCTTGAATAGAATTTGAAATTTCTGTTATTACTGGCTCAATATTTATATTCTCTCCATTTTTTAGTGCATCCAATGCATCAGAGAGCATGTTAAATAGGCCACGTAGTGACATATCATCAGTTAACCTTGTCAAGAATGGCTGGATCTTTGCCAGGTTGTCAGAGAGTTCAAACAATTCCTCTTCTGATAAGAACAACAATCCATTCTCACGAAAAATTGAAAGAGATTTAGGATAGTAAATTGTCTTAAATTGAGAACTGTCTTTCATTAATTCTGAAAAGATTATATTTGCAGAATCTGCAGATTGGTCTGGGGTATCAGCATTAACTACCACAAGGATATCGTCTATATTTTGAGGAAAGTATTTCTCATACTCCAGATCAAGCTTGCGCCAGGATAGCTCCGGGGAGAGCATATCTTTTGTGTCCGTACTCATTCCTAAATTATTGATGGTATAAACCAGTGCAGTTGTAGCTAAGAGAATAAACAATGCAAGAATTGCCAGTCGGTATGTTTCAACAAGAGTAATGTACTTGTTAAGTATTGATAGTGAGGTGTTTTTTGACAGTATCATTGCGAATATAATCTTATTTATAGTTCTGGTTTCATCTAATTTGCATCCGATTTAATATATATTGTAAATATTAGTTGGAAATAATTTTTTCTATTTGATGAAAATTAATGCGTCTTGCATTTTATTGAGAAATCTTAAATTTTTCATTGCAAGTTTATAATATCTCGATAATTTAAATAACTGATATATATTGGCAGGATTTTTAATGCAGGAATTTAGCATTGAAATAATGTTTGCATCACCATAAATATCGCTGTTTTTAAGAACAAAGTGAGGGACAGTAAAATTTGATGGATCAATAACTGTTCTGATCACCAGTGCAGGGATTTGATTTTTATTTGCCATCTCTATAACAGCGGCACTTTCCATATCAACAGCACAGGTATCAAATGTGTGGTGCATTATTTTCTTATCATTTGTTAGAGAAATAATTCGGTTAGTTGAAAGAAGATTCTTTGTATGGATCGTAACTGGCATCCCTGACAGAACAGAATAAACTTGGTCATACCACATTAAATTTACTTGATATGAACTTTTTGTCTCAGTCAAAATATTTTTTGGCATGACAATATCTCCAGGCTCAAGTTCTGATGATAATGCACCACAAGTACCAGTAATAAGAATAGCATTTGCTCCAAGTTCAATTAAGCTATTTGCTGCGATTGCAGCACGTTCTTGACCAATGCCTGAAACAATAAACGATATCTTGTCAGTAATTTTTGTTGGTTTAGATATATCAGGTGCTTTTACAAAGCATCGTGCTTCAGGAAGTAGTGCTGTAATTATGCCGAGGTGATTCAAGCTCATGGTCTATGATACTAAGATGTTGTATCTGCCTGAATAAGTTCTGTCTGATTAGGCAAGTCTTTTGCGTAAAAGTTAAATAATTTCATAAGTATTTTGTCGTTTTTTGTAAACATATTAGTCGTCATAATTACGGTTTTCACATTTAACCGGGAAATTTTTACTTGTTGACCAGATGTAAAATCGCGGTGTTTATTAATATTTCGAAGCGTTAATATCGCCATTCCTATAGCCCATAGGCAAAAATGTCGGATACCAGTTTCATGAGCAGGAATAATTAAAGAATATTTTAATGCATTTTCAAGATGTACCCGGGCAACCCCAACAAGATGTCCGATAGATTGTTTGGTTCCGTCAGAAATGTTTTCTGGGGAAAGAATAGAAAGATCGGTCCCATAAAGTTTAAAAATTTCTTGTGGCAACCAGCACATATTCCTGGCTTTATCATCCCAAATATCCTTAAGAATATTGGTCATTTGAAGACCTTGTCCAAAGGATACAGACAGATTCATTAATTTTTCGTAATGTTGGTCTATTTCATCAGAATAATCACAAAATAGCTCAGTTAACATTTCACCTACAACGCCCGCAACATGATAGCAATAATCATCCATCTCTTTTTGTGTAGACAAACCATTTTGTATGTCACTTTCCTGATATCTGGACATTCCATTTGTCATGATGCGAACGCAACGGGTCAAGGCCACGTGTTGACGTTGATTTAGACTATGAGTAATTCTGATCACTGCAGATGAATTATTAACCAGAGACTTTTCATGTGATGATGTTGTCTTTGACAGTAATGGCGTCAGATTTTTCGCAAAATCGCTTGCAGAACGATGTCCTAATACAACACCAACAAAAAATTCTGAAAATTCTCTTTTATGGTCTAGAGACATCTCCTTGTCATCTTCGATGGTGTCAGCGATACGACATAATAAGTAAGCGTTACTTACAACTCTCGATAGTTCAGGAGGAAGTTGTGGAATAGTTAGTGCAAAGGTGCGAGAAACTCCTTTCAGAATATGATTTTGAAATTCCTCATCTTGCGGAGATGGTTTTTCTGCATTAATTAACATTTAATTAGTATGAGTTAATTCTTGGTATCGGTCGACAAATAATGAATATTTACTATCTTTGATATTGACAGGACTTCGCAGAATATCAAATTTGAATGATGAGATAATTAAGCAGCTTGCAAAGAAGAGAGGGCATCTTCAATAGTTTTAATACTTGAGTTATTTTTGTATATGTTTTCGCTAAGATATCGCCGCCATCGACGTGCGCCGGGCTGACCCTGAAATAATCCTAGAATATGTCGAGTCATTTCATGTAGCGATGCGCCCTTAATAAGTTGTTTTTCAACATATTCTATATATTTTTTTAGAATATCTGTACGTGCTATATTTTTATATTCATCTTTATAAAGAATATTATCTGCATTTGCTAACAAATAAGGGTTGTTACAAACAGCACGTCCTATCATTATCCCGTCTACATGTTGTAAATGCTCTAATCCAGACTCAAGACTGGTTATTCCACCATTGATGACAATTTCAAGTTGCTGGAAGTCGATCTTGAGCTTATAAACAGTATTGTAATTAAGTGGCGGTATTTCACGATTTTGTCGTGGACTGAGACCTTGCAGCCATGCTTTTCTCGCATGAAGAATAAAGGTATTACATCCTCCGCTGGATACAGTCTCAATAAATTTTGACAGGTATTCATAGCTGTCCAGTTCATCAATACCTGTTCGTGTCTTAACTGATACTGGAATTTTTACTGTCGCATTCATGGCTGAAACACAATCAGCAACGAGCTGTGGATGAGCCATCAGGCAGGCCCCAAATTTTCCATTTTTTACACGGTCACTTGGGCAGCCAATATTCAAATTAATTTCATCAAATCCGGATTGTTCTGCAATTTTCGCACATTCACTAAGATCTTTAGGGTTGCTTCCTCCCAATTGTATTGCCAATGGATGCTCTTCCTTGCTGAATTCAAGACGGTGGTATTGTTTCCCGTGTATTATTGCGCCAGTTGTTATCATTTCCGTATACAACATTATATGACGTGATAACAGACGTAGAAAATATCTAAAATGACGATCAGTGTGTGTCATCATTGGTGCAATGCATAATTTATGATTGAGATTACTTGATAGCATGGGTGTGATCATACTACCTGAAGGTGATCGGGGAAAGGCATCTTGGCTGATGTAAAATAATACTGAAAAATGACAGGATTAACAGGATATTTTCAAGATAAAACAGGATGAATATTTAATATAATTAGACAGGATTTACAAGATTAACAAGAAAATTTATATTAAGAAATAACATTATTAACTTTAAATAATTTTTTGAGGATTTGCAACCATTGTAAATACGTTCATGTAAATCTTGTCAAAAAATAAATTTAGAATCTTCCATTATTAGTCCTTTATCCAGTTAATCCTGTCTCCCTTCACCCCCACCCTCAAACAAGGTGCGTGTAAAACTGCTACGTAGATAAAAACCACGAGGCAGGGTAGAAGACTTTACCCCTTCATTTGAATAACTATTGCCTAATGACCTGGCATTCGCGGCTTTAGGTCTGATCTGTAAGTATGTACCTAATGACGAGCTGATTTTGTCTAGGTCACCAGTGCAAATTAATTCCATAATCTCTTCCCAATCATTTCGAATTATTTTTTCCTGATTTGTGCTTGGACTCCAAATAAACGCATTCCCAAATCTTCTATGTTTAAGAGAGATTGAATTATCTGATTCAACAGGTAGCCATAAAACACGTGCAAGTTTTTTTCTTACTGATGACGTTCCCCATTTTATGCCCGACGTTTTGGTTAAATTGACTGTACTGATATAGGTAGATTCTTTTGGTACACCAGGTTTTGACATAGGGATTGTTTTTAATTCTATCCCTAGATTCTGAAAATCAGGTTCAGATCGATTCGATGCGGTTGCACCAAGGACTAGTTCAGCTAACTGTCCCGTCCACCCCTTATGTGTTGTTTGATTTTTTGGAACATCAATATTAACCATAAGGGCAACTTGTGAGAGGGTTTTTCCTGCTAGCTTTTCTATTCGAGCCAATAATTCCTGTTCAGTAGCGGGTGGATGAGTAAATTTATACTGTTTCAATGGTTTATGCTTTTACATCAATTCATTATAAATGGCGTCCCTCAAAGACTGACAATACTCTTCATCGCGAATCTGTTTGCTATATTTATCGGTAATAAAAAAAATGTCTTCTATACGTTCACCGTAAGTAGCAATTTTTGCTCCGTGTACTTGTGTTTGGCATTTGTCTAATGCAGCGCCGATTGCAGATAAGAAACCCTGTCTATCAGAAGCTGTAACTTCCAATAATGTTCGATTATTAATTTCATCCTGGGAAAATAAAATCTGTGTTGGTATAGAAAAGTTTTTTAATTTTCTCGAATTGAATCTTGAATTTATTTTTGTTTGCTTATCATTATTGCTGAGATTTTTCCGAAGCATGGATATAATATCTTTTTTACGTTGACTGCCACTAATTTTTTCACCATTTTCTTCCATAACAATAAAGGTATCCAGTGTATATCCATTTGTTGAGGTGATTATACGTGCATCAAGTACGTTTAGATTAAGTTGGTCTAAAGTTTTAGTGGAACGAGAAAAAATATTTTCTTTATCTTGCAGATAAATAAATATTTCACTTCCACCCCTTGCTGTCATC
>JBNMOP010000106.1:0-9631 GCA_051275005.1 Gammaproteobacteria bacterium
ACCATTCGAGTTTTTCTTTACCGGATTCATCTTGCAGTTTAACGGTGAGGCCGGGGCACAGCACTGCCTTGGCACGCAATAAATGCTTTAATCGGGTAAGGGATATCTTTGTGCTATCAAAATATTTAGGATCCGGCCAAAAACGGATGGTAGTGCCAGTATTGCGTGCGCCTACCTTACCTACCACATTGAGATTGCCTTTCTTCTCGCCGCCAACAAAGGACATGTTGTATTCCTTGCCGTTGCGTTTGACCCAGACTTCCAGGTTTTTGGAGAGTGCATTAACCACGGAGACACCTACCCCATGCAATCCACCGGAGAATCGGTAATTTTTATTGGAAAATTTTCCACCGGAATGTAAACGGGTCATGATGACTTCCACACCGGATACCTTTTCACCGGGGTGTTTGTCTACCGGCATACCACGACCGTCGTCGCTGACGCCAATGGATCCGTCTTTATACAGGGTGACCTCGATCTTTTTGGCATGACCAGAAATGGCTTCGTCGACACCATTGTCCACCACTTCTTGTATCATGTGATTGGGTCGGGTGGTATCGGTGTACATCCCAGGGCGTTTACGTACCGGGTCAAGACCGGTGAGGACTTCTATGTCCGCTGCATCGTATCGATTGTTCAACTTCTATAACTCCAGTAATAATGTCCCTATTCTAACATGTGATCCGGGGCGCCTATAATAAAAAGGTGTTCGATGCTATCCTCAGCAGATAATCCTTATGCGCTAATGATAACTTCAATCAGCTTATAATCAATCGGGAGAATCTATGAACGAACCAATAGTTCATATTCAGAAATCACCTATTCCATCAGTTAACCTATGGCTTTTGACACGATCAGAGGCTAATTGTTTATTACTGAGAAGTATAACCATAATCCTTATGGGCTTTATTTCATTCGCCTCAGTACAGTCACAAGACATGTCATCACTGCCACCAGGACTGATTCAATATGCTAATTATGTATTTACAAATGGTAATGTTTTAACGGCGGATTCCGATAAAGATTTTTCGGTTGCCCAGGCCGTGGCGGTACGAGGCAATCGAATATTAGTCGTGGGATCAGATGCGGAAATAATGCGTTATGCAGGCCCGGACACACGGCACATTGACCTTAGAGGCCGATCACTGACGCCAGGTTTTATATATTCTAATGCAGACAATGCCCTGCCTGGCGGCGATCTGGTCAAGTTTAGCCAATGGGGTGGCTATACGCATGAAGCTATCGGGGGTGAAACCATCGATCAGGCCCTGGTTACTATGGCAAAAATTGTTGAGACAGAAGGCGAAACCGGCGTTCCAATCTTTGTCAATCTGCAAGACCAGTGGGCGGGGATTGCCTCACAAGCCTGGGACATATCGACATTGGATGAAATTGCGCCGGACGTACCTATTGTCGTTTATCTGGACAGTAGTCATACCATAGCAAATACACCCATGATTGAATTAGCAATTGATAGTGGCTTTCCCGTTGATCACATATCTATTGGTAAAGATGAGAAAGGTAACTTCAATGGTAAAACAGGCGGTCAGTTCTCTGGATTCGTTGGCAGGGAGATCCGTCCCTGGCCTGTCCCCAAATGGTTCGACGAGGTGGCCTTGCCGAGATTACGTGATATGAACGATAAGTGGGTACGTCAAGGTGTCACCGGTACCAACGGCCATGTGACCGGCGTTACCATGACCTCCTTAAACCGATTATTTCATGAGGGTGATGGGCGCGGGATAAAAATCAGAAACCACGTTGGGCTGGATTTTCCACGGCAAAATTTTGAGGCAGAAAAATACTTTAAACGGTTTGGGAATCTTACAGATTTCGAATTGACCGATGATCGAGGCCCTATGGTATCCGTTATTGGCGTCGCGATGGGGCCATTTTCCGGCGCACCCGATGGGGCATCAAACCTGCTGACCATTGAACCTAAAAAGAATGTAATAAAAGAACTCAGCCCCAATACCAACGGCTGGAATAAATGGACTGGACAATGGTTTAACGGTCTTTCGTGGGAAGACCTTACCCCGGTGCAACGGGCACAAACGGATTACCATAATGTAATGCTTGCACGTCAACATGGCTATAGCGCAACGGGATGGCACACCATGGGCAGCAAGGCCATTTTGCTAGTGATGCAATTTCTTAAAGACGCGGAAGACCAAGATAATCTTTATGTTAAGAAATTATGGCGGCCATTTGGCACGATACATAATATTGACTGGATGCCAGAGAACTATGCTTACTGGGATGCCCATCCGGAAATTCACGATTTGATCCGCTTTAGTGTCACCTTGCGCGCCGGCATTGAACAGCGTGATGCCGAACCACTGGGCCTTAAGAATGTGATAGAACTAATGTACGGCAAAGAAAGCCTGGCACGTATGGCGCCGCTGCATACATTGCGTGAAAAAGGGATCCCTTTCCATATAGAAGGAAGTAATCCTGGAAATCGGGGTATCGATTATCCAATGTGGCATTTATACAAGGCGGTGACAAGGATTGATCAAGATGGGGTGGTTATAGCAGGTGAAGAGGCAATAGATCGTAAAACCGCTTTATTAGCATTAACCCGATGGACCGCACGATATGTAGGCGCTCTGGATGAGTTGGGTTCGATTGAAGTTGGAAAATTTGCTGACCTGGTTATCTTTGACGGCAATATCATGGAAGACCCGATTGAAGAGGTGCTGAACACACTGCCTGTGATGACCATGGTAGGTGGTTGGGTAGCTTACGAGGATGCTGAAGGTGGTTTGTAAATCGTATTACGTCATGTGGATCTATCATTTTCTATACAGCTGTTAAATCCTGACATTGTGAGTATCAATGTGTATTAATAAAAAATTATTACTAACTCTGTGAACATTAAATTCAGTTTTCATGCTAGCAGAATTATCTTATGCCAGTGATATGGCAGACTATTCTGCTCCGTATGTTATGTTTGAAGATGGCGTGTTAGTGAATGTTGATCCAACGAAAGACCATACCGTAAATTTTATTTCTCCAACTCTGCAAGGTTCACAAGAGACCGTTGAGATTGACAACAATCCAGTAAAGTCGGGTGAAGAACTAAACCCGCCTGTGCGAGAATGACAATGTGAATTATTTTTCTACTGGATTCCCGCCTGCGCGGGAATAACGACGTTAGAAATTATATAATTCATCCACGCATTCATGGAATAACGACTATTACTATATTCCCTTTGTGTACAATTTCATTCCTTCGCCATGCCGAGTTAGCTTAATCGGCCCAAGAATGACGGTTTTCTAAAATACGTCATTCCCGCGCAGGCGGGAATCCAGTTATACAATATCTTTATACAAATCACGCCATTCTGGATTCATCTCTTCTATTACACTTAATTTCCATTTTCTATCCCATTTTTTAATTGCCTTTTCTCTTTGGATCGCTGATTCCATAGTTTCGTGCAGTTCATACCAAACTAATTTATTTAGGTTATAGGTGTGTGAAAATCCTTTTTTGACTTTGTTCTTATGCTCCCAAATCCGTTTTAGAAGATCTGAAGTGACGCCGACGTAAAGTGTACCGTTGAGGTTATTGCTGAGAATATATACACAGGGTTGCCGTTCCATGGCATCTCCATAATTATGAAAAAAAAATAATTTTCTACTGGATTCCCGCCTACGCGGGAATGACGACTATCGCTATATTGACCTTTGAGTATACTCTCATTCTTTTGCCATGCTGAGTTCGCTTTTATGGCCCCAGAATAACGGTATTCTTAAAAACGTCATTCCCGCGCAGAGCCTGCCCTGGAATGTTGTAGTCCAGGGCAGGAATCCAGTTTTATAAACGATCACCTTACGGCGAACTTATTTATTGGACATTGGTGTTTACTCGAGGGCACAAGTACCCGAGGGCACAAGCACCCGAGGGCACAAACGCCCTTGGATGCAAGCATGACGGTGTAGACCTACTCCTCGTAATCAATTATAAATTCCACCGGTACCGCCACGCCGCCGCCGGGTGCTGGGGTTTGTGCGCCTAACTGGTGGCTACCGGGTGAGTCGGTATCGCGGAGGGTTAATGTGGCTTTTATCTCGGATATACTGATGTACTCTGTTTTTAAAATAACACCGTTTAATAATGCCACGGTCTCTGGCATGAATTCCTCGCCGGTAATGGTGATAGTAGTTTCGCTATTCTCAATTGTGAACGGCGGACTTATATTGGTAATGACAGGCTGCTGATGGTATTGATGCTTACTCACAGTGCCATGCTGTGGAAACGGATTCGAGTAATCGGCATGATAATCTAAATCTACTTCTTTACCTGCCATGATGAGCCGATCAATCTTTTTGGTATTGGCAATATTATCTAATGGGTTGGCATCAAGTATGACTATGTCTGCCAGTTTGCCGGCTTCTATTGTACCCAGTCGATCATCCACACGCAGTACCTCTGCTGCCCAGCGAGTAGAGGATAATAGTGCATCCATCTCTGATATACCGGCGTCTACAAATAGCTGCATTTCATGGTGTAATGATATTCCCGGGGTACTGGACGCTGCGGTATCGGTACCGGAATAGAGTTTGCCGCCGGCGTCAACAAAACGTTTCAGGAAATCCTGAATTTTTGCATAGCCGTTATCCAGAGCTTGTTTTAATCCTTTGGCGGGGACGAAATAGGAGTTATTTACGAACACCTGTTGATTCTCTTCAAAATCCTGCATTGCCTGATCTGCCCAGTGAAACTGACTTAGACTCACCAGTTTTTCGTCCATGGGATAATATTGTAATTGAGGATGAGTAAAGAGCCGGAGATTATCCAGCTCAAATTCCGAGGTTCGATTTACGACACCTGCCCACTCATGGATCATAGTGGGATTTAAATAGACATTATTCTCTATGAGTTTTTTGATGAGTTCGTCGTAATAACGTTCTTCCATCCATTGATATAACAATGGGTGCTTATGGCCCTCCTCCATGTGCATGTTCTCAACCGCCTGCAATCCTTCCCGGCTTCGAATCGTGGCAAGAGCTACCCCTTCCAGGTGTTCTATACCATCCAACTCCACTGCCGCAGAATGCAGCGCGTCGTAAGAATGGGCAATGACACTCAAACCCGCACGGTTGGCCTCACGGTTAACGGCCCTGAATAAATCTTCCGGGGTATCCTTACCCATGCGTACGCAATTGGCATTGTTTTTAATAGCAGCCACAGCTTGTTTGACTTCACTGGGTTTGCTCGCCGTTGCAAATAAATTTCGCTGTGCTGCTGCGGCATAGTCCAATGGTGATTCACCGCCAATTCGACCGCAAAATAAATAACGCGGGCCGCGTAACTTGCCTGTGTTCAGTCCTTTTTGAATCGCTGCCTGCCAGTAGATACGACTGCCGAGATCGGCCACCGTGGTAATTCCGTGGGAGAGAAATAACTCGCCCATGTACCAGTTGTAATGGACATGGGAATCGATGAATGATGGCATAATAATTTTACCACTTGCATCAATCACCGTTGTATTTCTAGGGATATTGCCAGACCGTTGGTCACCTGACCAGATTCGTTCGATGCGATCATCACTGATCAGCACACTGGCATTACTAATTGGGGCGCTGCCAGTCATATCAATTAGCGTGGCATTTTGAATTAACAAAGATTCAGCACGAACTGTTAAGCAGAAGCAAAGGATCACGGTTACAGATAATATTCTGGTCATTAGGTAGTATCCTGGTCGTTGCGAATTAACGTCCATATAGTTACGGATAAAACAGGATTTAACAAGTCTGATCTAATGATTAATTTAGCGTTGCAAAAAAATCAGGCCGGGGTTATATCTTGGGGATAGGGAAACCCCGGCCGAACTCCCAGTTAGGGGGATGGGAAAAATCTGTGTCTCATATCAATCTAAATCCTTTATCAACGCACTTCGAATATTTTCATCCACCGCGTCAACCGTATGGTCATACGCCGGGTGGTCTATTCCAGCAACAAGGTCAGTACCCTCTTTCAATGCAGTAATCATGCCATCGGTTAATTCAAAGCGCATGAAATGCACGGCTGAGGTTTTTTTATCTGTTGATCGCTGCAGATCCTCGTTATAAATCGGTATGATCCGATCAAAACCTTTAACTTGTAACCAGATATTAGATTCAACACCAATCAATTCAGCAAGTTTCTGTCGTCTTTCAGCGACTTCACCGTATTCAAGCATGAAGGTTGCCTTCCAGTTTTTGCCATTCGGCATTAGTGGGTTATATGCCTCCAGTTCCTCTTCGATAGACTTGGCTTCAAAGATTTTTTCTATGCGTAACATCTCTTGAATCTGGTATTGAATGGTAAGTCTGTCTTCAAAATACAGGGTTGCATTGGGCCCAATCTCCAGGCGACGATTCTTCTTATGCGCCATAACCTCGGCGCGAAAATCTGTGCGGATTTCGGCGTATTTTTCAAGACTAAAAAGCTCATCTCGTGACAGCGTTTTCATAGTTCCCTCGTTTATATGCCGTATGCGTAACGTAAAAGTGAAAAAGGTGATTCGGCTTTGCTACCGTCATTCAATCCTTGCTGGATCTGATCACCTGCCATCGGACAATCGCTTACATAATGGTCAGGTTCAAAATTTTTGACTTTGGTAGTCACCGGCCGGCAAATCTTTGCCGCAATGTCGTGATACTCACTCTTCACGGCGTAAGTCCCATCATGGCCTGAACAGCGTTCAATCACTTCTATTGTAGTATCCGGCACTAACATCAACATGTCCTTGGTCTTTAACCCTATTTTCTGTACCCGTTGATGACATGGAACATGGTAAGCAATTTTGCCGAGTTTATTTTTAAATTCGGTTTTTAACTTATTTTCCTTATTGCGCAGCATAAAATATTCAAAGGGATCATAAAATGCCTCAGCGACTTTTTTGACATCTTCATTATCCGGGAATAATAACGGGAGTTCCTCTTTGAACATCAATACGCAAGAGGGTACCGGTGCAAGTATGTCCCAACCATCATTGGCCATTTTTACGAGTTGAGGAATATTAAACTTCATCGCTTCCTCTACTTTGTCCAGATCACCTAATTCAAGTTTAGGCATACCGCAACAGACTTCCTGAGGCACCAGTTTTACCGGGATACCGTTATGTTCCAATAACACGATAAGATCCTCACCCAGCTCCGGTTCATTACGATTACAATAACAGGTGGCAAATAATGCGACCTTGCCATGGGTTAGATCGCCTGCCTCTGAAATGATTACTGACTTATCCCGTCTCGCCTCACGCTTACGCAATGTATCACTGTGATATTCAGGAACAATGGCATTGGGATGTACGCCCAATACTTGATCCATTACCTTACGTACTGTTTTATTTTTGTTCAATGCATTGACCGCCTGGGAGACAACCGGTATCCCCGCAAGATTTCCTACGGTATCCGTGGAGGTTAATAGTTTATCGCGCAATTTTGTCTCACCATTTTTGTGTTTTATGGCTTTACCACGCAACATCAGGTGTGGAAAATCTACATTCCATTCATGTGGGGGTACATAAGGGCACTTGGTCAGATAACACAAATCACAGAGGTAACATTGATCAACAACTTTTATGAAATCCTTACGCTCAACACCGTCGACCTCCATGGTCTTGGATTCATCAACCAGATCAAACAGAGTCGGAAAGGCATTACAAAGACTGACACAGCGTCGGCATCCGTGACAGATATCGAAGACGCGTTCCATCTCATCCAAAGCTGCCTTTTCATCATAAAACACCGGTGCCTTCCAGTTTACTGGATGACGCGTAGGAGCTTCCAGGCTACCTTCTCGTGAATCTGACATTTGTAGAACTCCTGTAGATTATCCTATATAAAAAGAGACCGGGACATGCCCGGTCTGTTTACAATATCGAGCTTTTACTTAATTAACCGTCCAGGCTATCCAATGCTTTTTGAAATCGATTGGCATGTGAACGCTCGGCCTTGGCCAAAGTTTCAAACCAGTCAGCAATTTCATCTAAACCTTCTTCCCTGGCTGACTTTGCCATACCAGGATACATATCGGTGTACTCATGGGTTTCACCAACAATAGCAGCCTTCAGATTTAATTCAGTTGTGCCGATAGGTTCACCCGTTGCCGGGTCACCAACTTCTTCGAGGTATTCCAGATGACCGTGTGCGTGGCCGGTTTCACCTTCTGCAGTGGATCGAAATACCGATGACACATCGTTATATCCTTCTACATCGGCTTTCTGTGCAAAATACAGGTAACGACGGTTGGCCTGTGATTCACCAGCAAATGCATCCTTAAGATTCTGCTCCGTTTTAGTGCCTTTCAAACTCATATATTTATCTCCTAACTATTTGATATTTATACTTTTACATCCTACAAAACAAAGTAGTTTTGATGCAGTAGACTCTACTCCGCCATGACCATCGAGTCAACGAATTGGTCATTGTATATAGATATGGACTTAATAGTTAAATTCTATTAATAAATTAATAAATTAATAAATTAATAAATTAAATACAAATAATAATACCTGCTTTATCTTCCCGCTACATACGGTAATATTCGATTCTTAAAGCTCAAGGAGAAAACCGGGTGACGCGAAAAAGCAAAGAATTTGATTTTGAAAAGTCCCTTAACGAACTGGAGAAACTGGTTGCTTTAATGGAAGACGGGGACCTTAGTCTTGAAGATTCGTTAAAACATTTTGAACGAGGTATAGAATTAACACGAGCCTGCCATAAAGCACTAGCTGATGCCGAACATAAAGTACAAGTGCTGATTAAAAATAATGATAATAAGGAAGAGTTAGTCTCGTTTGATGCTGACCGTAAAGTTGATTAATTAATATGTCGCTGGAATCAAAGTTAACCGAATACCAATCTCGCGTAGAAATTGCCCTGGACAAGTGGTTGCCCATAGCTGAGATTGATCCTGGGAATCTACATGAAGCGATGCGCTACGCGGTACTGGGTAGTGGCAAACGAATACGACCTGTTTTAGTTTATGCCACAGGCGAGACTTTTGGTGTCGAATTGGCAGCGCTGGATGCCCCCGCAGTAGCGGTAGAATTAATCCACGCCTACTCCCTGATTCATGATGACTTACCAGCAATGGATGATGATGATCTGCGCCGCGGCAAACCCACGTGTCATAAGGCATTTGATGAAGCCACAGCAATTCTTGCTGGTGATGCAATCCAGGCCTTATCTTTTGATGTTCTGGCAAATGACAAGAATATAACTGTGGGATCAGAACAAAAAATACAAATGATATCTTGCCTGGCCGTAAATAGTGGATCATTAGGTATGGCTGGTGGACAAGCAATTGATCTGGCCTCAGTTGGCAAAAAACTTACCCTGGAACAACTGGAAAATATGCATAGTAGAAAAACTGGTGCATTGATCCGTGCCAGTGTTGAGCTGGGGGCATTGTCAGTAAGTAACTTAAGTTCAAAAAATTTTGATGCCATTTTAAGTTATGCAAAAAGTATAGGTCTGGCATTTCAAATTCGTGACGATATATTGGATATTGAATCAGAAACTTCAGTACTGGGAAAACCACAAGGTTCCGATGCTGAACGAAATAAACCCACCTACCCTGAATTATTGGGATTATCTGGTGCTAAACGTGCCGCAGAGGATTTGCATCAACAAG
>JBNMOP010000107.1:0-9587 GCA_051275005.1 Gammaproteobacteria bacterium
CGTTTTCCATCACCATCACTTTCGATATGAGTTAGAAAATAGCCCTGCGGACGACGCGAAATTACCGAAACTTGTGTCCCAGGTTTACCAAGAGTAATCAATGCTTTTGTGAGTTCCAGTTCTTTCCCAGCAATAGGTCCGTTGAGGACGGTTAATCTGCCCAATGGCATTGCTGCAGGTGTTCCGCCTGCAGGTACTGGTCTTGAAGGCATAGCTGCTGCCCCTGCGTTTTCAGCAGCCTTGGCAGCTGCAACAGCAGCACTTGCTGATCCCGGCTTGATGATCATAGTTTTTTCAAACTCATCCTCCTCATCATCGTCATCACCAGCTGCATCATTGACGTATTTTAATTCATGCTTTCCTATAGCAATCACATCACCATTTTTAAGAGCATGTTTTTTAATGAGTTTTCCGTTTACATAGGTACCATTGGTGCTACCCAGATCTTCTAGGAAGGAATCATCCAGAATTGTGATGATCATTGCATGCTTACCGCTTACGGCAAGATTATCTATAGGAATTTCATTCTCGGCCTTACGCCCAATCGTGCTACGTTCCTGATTGAGTTCGTATTCCCCTTGAACTACTCCGTTTAAGCTAAGTACTAACTTTGCCATTGGTTTTTTCCAATTCCCCTGACATCATGATAAGAAACGACTTTTTAGTTTTTTAATTAAACTCCCACTGGAGTCTGAAAAATCTTCAAGAACCCTAACGAGGATGATGGATATATTATCCTTCCCCCCTTTTTCATTAGCCAATCGTACTAATTCATTGGCACTTTGTGCAAGATTACCACTATATTTACTTAGGGTTAAGTGAATTTCTTCATCTGCTACCATATCATTTAATCCGTCTGAACACAGCATATAAATATCCCCAGATTGTACATTTTCTTCGCCTATTTCGACTTCTACATCACGATCAATACCCATCGCCCGGGTAACAAGGTTTTTGGGAGCACGTTTTGCTGCTTCTTCTGGTGTATAAATTCCTCTATCTATAAGTTCTTGAATTAACGAATGATCTTTTGTTACCTGGGAAAATGAGTCTCCCCGTTTACGATACAGTCTAGAATCACCTACATGGCCAATTGTGCACATATTATTATGGAATAAAACTACAACTATGGTTGTACCCATTCCTTCGCATTCTGAATCTGATTCTGCAGTGTTGTATATCTCTGAATTTACAACAGTTATTGCACTTTTTACGACTCCCGATTCAATGCTTAATCCAGAGTCTTTGTCTTTTTGGCCGCGTGTTATCTTTTTCAGGCCATCTATAACCATTTTGTGTATAGAGGTAACTGCTATTGCACTGGCAAGCTCCCCTGCCTTATAACCGCCCATTCCATCGGCCAGAATTACCAAGCCTTCGTCGTCGTTACAAAGTGTACTGTCTTCATTGTGTGGCCTACGGTTTCCAACATCGGAGACATTCACAATTTCAATTTTATTCGATAGGTTCATTGCAAATTTATATCTCTGGTGACTGTCACGAATAGTTCTAATTTTTGTATATAACTGATTGTTATTATTAATATATTTATCAGTTTATCTCATATAAATCAGATTCATAAATACTTCAAATACAACTAAAAGAACACACCAGTAAACCTATTTTACAATCAATTTACAACATAATACCCTGATTTTATTGGAATTGTCTATGAATTAGTAGGATTAAAAAATCAAATTATAGTAAAAATGCTGAAAGATATACTTATGAATTGTTTATCGCTCATAGACACCATTTGTTCACTGTTTTTTGTATCTCTCTCGTTACGGAATTTAATTCCTCCTCAGGCAATATTTTTGGGTTTTTGGATTATCAGTTTTCTGATATAAAAAATTGGAATTAGTGACAATATTAAATTTATTTTTGGCAATGTCACATTTTACCTGGCGGTTATTTTTGGCAATATCTTCATTAGACTTGGTTTTATTAGCTTGCTTTCTTTCCTCATCAAATACCTCCAGAAAATGTTGACGTTCATTATCACTCGAACTTACCTTAACTGATCGGTTGATCATTATTTGTTCGGAATATTTGTTTTCAGGACGGTTTCCAAAATGAACACAGTCATTCTCATCCTTCCATGTGTAGATATTGGTGTTAGTGGTTGGTGATACGAATAAAGGGGAAGAAATAGATATCAATAATAATATTTTTTCGCGAGATAATTTTGTACCTATTTATTAACAACCTTTTACTTATTATCTTTGAAGAAGATTAATTTTTTCCTTAACTTCTTTCCATTCATCTGCATCTTCTGGCGCTGCTTTCAATTCATTGATTACAGGCCATATTTTTGCAAGTTCAGCATTTAATTCGATAAAGTCTTTTTGAGATTCTGTAACATCATCTTCTGACATAATGGCATTAACAGGACATTCGGGTTCGCATAAAGTGCAGTCTATGCATTCATCAGGATCAATGACTAACATATTTGGACCTTCATGGAAGCAATCTACAGGACAAACTTCCACACAGTCCGTATATTTACATTTGATGCATGATTCGGTAACAATAAATGGCATCTTTGATTCCTCATTATTTCAGTTAATATATTTCGTTGATAAAGATTGTACAGTTAGTATCAACTTTTTTTGAAATGATATTTTACTACGTTGAGCAGAAAATATATTAATTTAATTGCATTACTAATGAATTTTTTTGAGTTTATATATTAATGCCAGTGCCTCTATTGGGGTTATATTATCTGGATCTATCTGTTTCAATTCTGTTACTACCGGGTCTTCCTTGTTAAAAAAATCTTTTTGAGATTTTCCTTCAAAAGATTTTAAAGGCTCAGATTCTATTTCATCAAGACGTAGTTTTGCATAGTCAATGACAGATTTTGGAATTCCTGCAAGTTGAGCAACTTGCAGACCATAACTCTGGTTTGCAGGTCCTTGTTTTATCCGATGCATGAATACAACTTTGTCATTATGTTCAATTGCATCAAAGTGTAAATTTACGGTTGCTTCTTGAGATTCTGCCATTTCTGTTAATTCAAAATAATGTGTAGCAAATAAAGTAAAAGCTTTTATATTTGTTATCAGATGATAAGCACATGCCCAGGCTAGCGCCAGCCCATCATACGTACTGGTTCCACGTCCAATTTCATCAATCAAAACCAGGCTCTGGTCAGATGCAGTGTTAAGTATATTTGCGGTCTCAACCATTTCTACCATGAATGTAGATTGACCACTGGCCAGGTCATCACTCGCGCCGATACGGGTATAAATTCTGTCTATGGGGCCTATTGTTGCACTGTCTGCAGGGACAAAACTACCAATGTGAGCAAGTATGACAATTTGTGCCGTTTGTCTCATATAGGTAGATTTCCCTCCCATATTTGGTCCGGTTATTAATAACATTCTTTGTTTATCATTCATAAGTACATCATTTGCAATAAAGGGCTCAATTTGGATCTGTTCTACGACTGGGTGACGGCCATTTTTAATCGATATTCCGGGCACATCTGAAAATTCAGGTCGTGAGTAATTCAAGATTGCCGCGCGTTCAGATAATGTGGAAATGACATCCAGTTCAGCAATGGCTGAAGCAGTTGATTGAATTGCGACAAGATTTTCTCCGATTCGATGTAATATCTTTTCATAGAGCATTTTTTCTCGTGCTAGAGATTTTTCTCGTGCGCTTAGTACCTTGTCTTCAAACTGTTTTAGTTCTTCAGTGATAAACCGTTCTGTTGCTTTCAGTGTTTGACGTCGATGATAATCTGCTGGAACCGAATTACTATGTAATCGACTAATCTCGATATAATAGCCATGGACTCGGTTATAACCTATTTTCAGCCCGGACAGACCAGTACGTTTTTTTTCTCGTGCTTCGAGTTTAATCAGGTGCTCACCCACATCAGAACTTAGATTTCTGAATTCATCGAGCTCGTCATCAAAACCATCTGCAATGACACCACCATCTCGTATCGTTAATGGTGGTGATTCAATCAATGCGCTAAAAAGAAAGGTTTTTAAATCATGTAATAAATCTATTTCAGATAACAATTCTTGTAATCTGGGACTATCTTTGTGTATCAAAAAATTATTGATTAATGGCAATATCTCTAATGTTTCTCTTAACTGGATTAGATCTCTAGGTCTTGCCGAGCCTAATGAGACACGACTGATTGTACGTTCAATGTCACTTATAGATTCAAGTAAATTGCGAAGAGTAGTATAATTTTGGTTCTGCAATAATTGGCTAACAGCATCGAGGCGGAGTCGTAAAAGCGCGTGATTTCGGATGGGTTGATAAATCCAGCGTCGTAACAATCTGCTGCCCATGGCATTTGATGTTGTGTCTAATATGTTAAGTAAACAATGCTGTTTTTTACCAGAAATATCATCTATTAACTCCAGATTTCGGCGACTGATTGGATCTAGAGTTATCCAGTCTGTCTTATATTCAACCGTAATTGGTTTAATATGAATAAGCTCCCTGCATTGTGTTTCTCGGGCGTATTGTAATGCTGCACCTGCTGCGCATTGTGCGAGCTTAAGTTCTTCAAAATCCTGGCCTTTGAGTGACTTTAGGAAATATTGACGTTTTATTAGTTCAGTTGCTGATGAAGCAGAAAAATAATCATCAGGTCTCGTTGTAATACGGCAATTTACGGTATCGCTTTCAATAATTTTTTCATACTCTTCAGTAAGTAATATCTCTGATGGATTAATTCTCTTCAGTTCATATTGCAGCGCTTTTGAATCCTCAACTTCTATTACTCGAAATTGCCCACTACTCAGGTCTAAAGAAGCTATACCTATACCTCTCTTATCGACAAATATTACGACTAGAACACAATCCTGATGTTGTTCCAGTAAAGCATCATCTGTAGCAGTTCCTGGTGTTATTATTCGGGCTATCTTCCTCTCTACCGGTCCCTTAGCTTGCGATGGGTCACCAATTTGTTCAACGATGACAATCGACTCTCCTATACGAACCAGTTTGGCCAGATAATTTTCTACTACGTGAAATGGAAAACCGGCCATTGGGATAGGTTCACCAGCTGATTGTCCTCGTTTGGTTAGAGTAATATCTAGCAGTCGGGCTGCTTTTTTAGCATCCTCAAAAAATAATTCGTAGAAATCCCCCATGCGGAAGAACAGTAATTTGTCTGGATGCTGATTTTTGATACCGAGGTATTGTTGGATTACCGGAGTATGCTGGTGAAGAGAAGATTCACTGATTTGCATGGACGGATCATAGCCTGAATTTCATGCTATCGCTAATGGGTTTTATATTAGTTTTAATATCAATAACATGCGTTTTTCAATTAATGAATCATATTAAAATAACAAAAAGTCCGCTAAGATTTTCATCTTATATAGTTATATTATTATTGACTTTGCTCTAATATTTTCAGGATCTCATCAAGTAATTTTTGTCCTTTAATTGAGCTTGGATTATTGGAATCAACATTGTTTTCCATTGCATTAAAACTTTGAATTGCTTGCTTCATATGGGCCATCCCAAGATTTAACCATACGTCGGCATCTGCTGGCGCCAGTGTGATTGCCTGTCGGTAAGCAATGACAGCATCGTCAATTCGATTCGTGAAGGTATATATATTACCTAATCTGTACCAATATTGTGGCAGATCAGGAACTATATTTACAAGCTTTTCATAGTATTTTTCACTTTCTGTCCAATCAGAGCGGTCGTATGCCTCATCGGCAGTTTTGTGTAGATCGATAGTTGAGAATTCTGATTCATTTTTTTTGGATAATCCTTGTTGTTTTGGTTGCATAGCACAAGCAGATAGTGACAAACTCAGAAATAGGGGGAAAATAAATTTCATATTTTATTCAATAAGAAAGAGCCATTTTTATTAAAAATAAATACTGTTAGATTATGCATAGTTTTGTCATCAGTTCAATTCAGCAGTTACAATATTAACTTACCAGAGATCTGTGTTCTGGTAGCCATTGAAAAATTGTCATGTTGTTCTTGAAAAACAGGTCTATCGTCACCACATAGGGTTCAGGAATAACTAAATAACGAGATAGAGGAGCTGTATTAATGACCGTCAAGACAAAAAAGGAGAAATTAGGATTCCAGACCGAGGTTCAGCAATTGCTGAAACTGATGGTTCACTCCTTATATAGTAACAAGGAGATATTTCTAAGAGAATTAATATCAAATGCATCAGATGCCGCGGACAAGCTCCGTTTTGAAGCGTTACAGGACGATAAATTATTTGAAGATGAGCCGGAATTGAATATTCGGATTGAATACAATAAAGACAAAAAAACTATTACTGTGCTTGATAACGGTATTGGAATGTCACGGGATGAAGTCATTGAAAATCTTGGAACAATTGCCCGATCTGGTACTAAACATTTTTTTGAGAAGCTGACGGGCGATCAAACTAAAGACTCAAGTTTAATTGGTCAATTTGGTGTCGGATTCTATTCGTCATTTATTGTTGCAAATAAAGTAGAAGTTATGACGCGCCGTGCCGGCGCAGATAAATCCCAGGGTGTGCGCTGGATATCCACTGGTGAAAGTGATTATACGATTGAAACTGTAAATTGCCCACGCAAGGGGACTAAGGTTACCTTGCATTTACGTGATGATGCCGATGATTTCCTGGATGGTTATAAATTAAGATCAATTATCAAACGTTATTCTGACCATATCTCCATACCTATACAAATGGATAAGGAAGGAGAAGAAAAAGGGGACGAAACTGTTAATAGTGCAAAGGCACTTTGGGCGAGAAATAAAAAAGAAATTACCGATGAAGAGTATAACGATTTTTACAAAAATATTGCGCATGACTACGAGAATCCATTGTCATTTATTCATTCTAAGGTAGAAGGCAAGCTCGAGTACACCAGTTTATTGTTTATCCCCGCCAGGGCGCCATTTGATTTGTGGGACAGGGATAACCGCCATGGGGTGAAATTATATGTAAGAAGAGTGTTTATCATGGATGATGCGGATCAATTGCTTCCACCCCACCTGCGTTTTGTGCGAGGTGTCGTGGATTCAGATGATTTACCATTGAATATTTCTCGTGAAATACTGCAAAAGAATAAAACAATTGATTCTATCCGTTCAGGTATTACAAAAAAGATTCTCGATCAGTTGGGAACGCTTGCAGGTAAAGAACCAGATAATTATAAAAAACTCTGGAAAGAATTTGGCAGGGTATTAAAAGAGGGTGTTGTTGACGATGTTTCTGATAAAAAAGAAGATCTAGCGAGATTGTTTCGTTTCTCGTCCACTCATGAGGAATCTGACGAGCAGACAGTTTCTTTTGCTGATTATGTATCACGCATGAAAGAAGGACAAAAGGAGATCTTTTATCTAACTGCTGAAAACCTGACTACTGCCAAAAGCAGTCCTCACCTGGAAATCTTTTTGCAAAAAAATATAGAAGTATTGTTACTTACCGATCCTATCGATGAATGGGTAACGACGCATCTGCCGGAATTTGATGGCAAGCAGTTTAAATCCATTATGAAAGGTGAATTGGATCTTGGAGAAATAGACGCCGATTCTAAAGATAAGAAGCAAAAGAAAGATAAGAAGCCAGATAAGACTCAGGAAAAGATGATCAAGAATATTCAGAAAGCCCTGGGTGAACAGGTGAAAGAGGTAAGAATCACAGGTAGATTGACGACCTCTCCAGCATGTCTGGTTTCTGAGACTGATGATATGGGTAGACAATTGCAGCAAATTCTCAAGGCGTCTGGACAAAGTTTGCCTGAAACCAAACCTATACTTGAGATTAACCCGGATCACCCTCTGGTGCTTATGTTGGAAGAAAAGCTTGAGGATAAACGTTTCGATGACTGGTCTCATATCTTGTTTGATCAAGCATTATTGAGTGAAGGAGGTAAGTTGAGTGACCCGGCAGGCTTTGTTAAAAGACTAAATGCTATATTTATGGAGATGGGTGAATTAGAGGATAAAGACTCACAGAAATAAATTATCTATCTAAAGCTTAAATCTACTAGAATTAGGGTAATGAGGCCATAACAAAAAATTCAGATGACCATAAGCAAGATAGATTTTTCAAAACTCCTTAAGGAGATAACTGACGTCGGTATCGCGTTATCGGCAGAGAAGGATCATAGCCGATTACTGGAAATGATTCTCCTTAAGGCAAAGGAAATCACCAATGCTGATGGTGGCAGTCTTTACATCCATACCGTTGATAAGCAGCTGAAATTTGAAATAATTCGAACAGAGTCACTGGGGGTTCATATGGGTGGCGCTAGTGGTAAGCCCATTGATTTCTATCCAATATCGCTATACGACAAGGACGGTAATCCCAATAATAATATGGTAGTTGCCAGGGCGGCTCTAACGAATAAGACTGTGAACGTAATAGATGCATACGAAAGTACTGAGTTTGATTTTTCTGGTACGAAAAATTTCGATAAAAAAACAGGTTATCGATCCAGATCATTTTTAACTGTACCTATGACTAACCATATCAATGAATTGATTGGTGTATTACAGTTAATAAATGCCATAGACCCGGATACTGGTGATGTCACCACCTTTTCAGAACTGGACCAACAAATAGTTGAATCTATGGCTTCTCAAGCCGCTGTAACAATCACCAATCGTAATCTGATTGATGCTCAAAAAGAATTATTTGATTCATTTATACAGCTTATTGCTGGCGCAATTGATGAAAAATCACCCTATACCGCCGGACACTGTCGTCGAGTACCCGTTATAACAAATATGTTGGCCGTATCAGCCACTAATATTGATGTTGGTCCATTGAAAGATTTCAGTATGAATGAAGAGGAAAAGTATGAACTAGATGTTGCAGCATGGTTACATGACTGCGGTAAAATTACTACGCCGGAGTATGTTGTTGATAAAGGCACAAAGCTCGAAACAATATTCGACCGCATACATATTGTTGATGCACGATTTGAAATTATTCGTAGAGACGCAATTGTAAATTCTTTATTAAGCAGGCTGGAGCAGCGCGATGATGGAGAAAAGTATAATTTGGAAAAAGATGTTGAATTACAAAGCGAGTTGGTAAAAATAGAACAGGACAGAGAATATATAAAAAGATGTAACATAGGTGGGGAGCGAATCGCGGAAGAACAAATTGATCGTATAAATTCAATATCGATCAGAAAATGGATTAATTCAAGTGGTGAGGAACAACTTCTCTTGCTTGATGAAGAAGTACAGAATCTGCTAATAGGTCGAGGGACACTGTCAGTCAGGGAACGAGAAATTATAAATAATCATGTGAGCGTAACAATAAAAATGCTTGAAGCATTACCCTATCCAAAACACTTGGAACGTGTACCAGAATTTGCTGGTTGTCATCATGAAAAAATGAATGGTACTGGCTATCCCAAGGGACTGACCAAGGAGGAAATGTCTATCCCCGCAAGAATGGTTGCTATTGCAGATGTATTTGAGGCATTAACTGCTAATGACAGGCCCTACAAAAAAGCGATGGGTCTGAAACAATCTCTCGCTATTCTTGGTCAAATGAAACTCGATGGTCATGTTGATCCGGATCTTTTTGATGTATTTATGCATGATAAAATTTATTTAAAATATGCACA
>JBNMOP010000108.1:0-9426 GCA_051275005.1 Gammaproteobacteria bacterium
TAACAGGAGGGCAGGTACACACCAAAAAAACTTGGGGAACCCCATTTTGCATCAACATTTATGCTTGTCTTTGGTGAATAAGATACAAAGTTGAATTCATTACTCCCTGCCAGCTTCACTTCCATCTCAAACCGGTGCACCGTCTCTTTATCAATCTTGTCAGTAGGCAAATTTGCTGTAAGCGTAACACCATCATTTGCTTGTTTATGCCAGCGGGGTGATAGATTTATTTCTTCATTATCCCACGTAAAAATAACGCTCTCTTTTATAGTACGAGGATTACCAAGGGGTATCTGAACATACGCTTCATCAATATCAAACTCGCTAGTATCAACATCTTCAAATGCTTCATTTGTAATATTAAATTCTCCAACTATATGTACAGTTGCTGTATAAATCGGGACTTAATATATACTACGATTACGTATATCAGTTTCAATAATTACATTTATAGACATCGAAGATGGACGCAAATGATGATAGAGAGTGTCATAGGACCAAATTCCATTTTCAGGATTACTGCTCAAAAAAGGTATTGTTAGCACCGGGCCAATTAATAACTGCTCCTTACCCCATGTTGTAGTTATTTCATCATTTGCTTGTCGATATAAATGGCTGCGTTCGTATATAACCAATTCCATCATACCCATGGGGACCAATAACAAGAGAATTAAACAACCAATATATAAAACCCTGAATGAATTTGAAGATTTTAATCTTTCCAGGTTCATGGCATCGCTCCAGATAGTTGTTTTTATTTATCACACCATGAGATCCTGACAACTGCCTGACTACAATATGGCAAATAACAGATGAATAATGGCAAATTAAAATATTGGGATAGATTTAATTGAATTTATAGACAAAGACTTAATATGGAATTTTCAAATGTATTTTGCGATTCTGCCATGTGCTAGCTATACTCGCCGCTTGCCTGAAATATAAAAATTACATAACGCATTTAGAGGTCAAAAATGAAAGGGAAAATCGGATTCGAAGAACATTTTGCGATTGAAGACACCCTGGAACAATCCAAGGTCTTTGCTGGAGATGGCGGCATTTGGAATGATTTCACGCGAGAAATTCTGGACTTGAATGACGAACGGCTTGAGCATATGGACAAAAGCGGTATTGAACTGGCATTACTCTCTCTCAACGCACCGGGTCTGCAAGCTATTCTTAATGCAGATAAGGCCCTTGAGGTGGCAAAAAAAGCAAACGATGCCATGGCAGAGGCAATTAGAAAATACCCTGGTCGTTACGAAGGAATGGCTGCACTACCTATGCATGACCCTGATGTTGCAGCTACCGAATTGACGCGTTGTGTTAAAGATTTGGGATTCAAGGGAATTCTAGTAAACGGATTTCAACAAATAGACCAGCCCGATAATGTTGCCTATTATGATCAACCTGAATATCGCACTTTTTGGGCTACTGTTCAGGAACTAGACATACCATTCTATCTTCACCCGCGTATGACCATCCCTTCCCAGGCTCGGGCATATCAAGACCATCCCTGGTTAATGAGCGCACCCTGGGGGTTTGCTGTGGAAACATCAATTCATGCCTTACGCATGTGTGGCTCCGGTATGTTCGATGACTATCCTAATCTGAAGATCTGCCTTGGCCATCTTGGAGAAGGAATCCCGTTTGGTTTGTGGCGCATCGATGCACGCATGCGTTTTTCAGCCCGAGCCTACCGTGGCAATAGACCTCTGGGAGATTATTTCCGTGAAAACTTTCACCTCACTATAAGTGGAAACTATAACGATGCGGCATTCCGTTGCACCCTGGACGCATTCGATAACGATAAGGTCTACTATAGCTCCGATTACCCCTTTGAACGGATGGAAGACGCCTCAGACTGGTTTGATAACACTTCCGTAATTAATGATGATGAACGGCAAAAGATGGGGCGGACCAATGCCATTAATCTCTTTAAATTAAATCTTGATTAACAGGCTACACATATAACTTAGAAATAGTTCACCATAAACCCCTGCCCTCTTATTTCAGTGTTGATATTTTAAATTTTCCAAAGAAATCTATTAATTTAATTTATCCTAGGTAACAATGAAATTTTCACTTTTTAGAGATAATTAATAAAATATTTTTTATTATAATTTACATGAAATAAATACAACAAATGATTGATTTTTATATTATTTTAAACAAATCTTAATGTGACGTCTATGCACTAACTTCTCATTAGGCATTTTTGCGATGTATTATTGATCTCAACATTGAAGTTTAACCTTCTAAGTAAAAATAATTTTTTATGTCGCGTGTAATCTAAAGGAGGTTATATGGAAGTATTTTCAATTTTTTCAATCGTTATTATTGTCTTTGCAATTATTACTTTAAAAAAAGGCGTCAATGTCGTTGAACAAGGCATGGAATACACAGTAGAACGATTTGGTCGTTATACCCGTACCTTGAGTCCTGGCTTAGGTTTAATTATCCCCTATGTCGATGCCATAGGGGCAAAAATGAATATGATGGAACAAGTACTGGATGTGCCATCACAGGAAATTATCACTAAAGACAATGCCATGGTACGTGTTGATGGTGTGATTTTCTTTCAGGTTCTGAATGCTGCCAAGGCCGCCTATGAAGTCAGTCGTATGGAATATGCCGTTTTAAATTTGGTCATGACCAATATTCGTACAGTAATGGGCTCCATGGATCTGGATGAACTACTCTCTCAACGTGATGCAATAAATGCGAGACTTTTGAATGTAGTGGATGAAGCCACGACTCCCTGGGGTCTTAAGGTTACGCGTATTGAGATAAAAGATATCGCTCCACCCAAGGACCTGGTGGATTCAATGGCCAGACAGATGAAGGCTGAACGTGACAAACGTGCCACCATACTCGATGCGGAAGCCGTTAAAGAATCGGACATTCTTCGTGCGCAAGGTGAAAAACAATCAACCATTCTCGAGGCAGAAGGACGTCGTGAATCTGCGTTCCGTGATGCAGAAGCCAGGGAAAGAGAAGCCGAGGCTGAGGCAAATGCCACACGTATGGTTTCCAAGGCAATAGCAGAAGGTGATGTAAACGCTATCAACTATTTCGTGGCACAAAAATATGTTACAGCATTACGGGATATCTCTATGTCACCAAACCAGAAGTTGATGATACTCCCCATCGAGGCAACTGGATTACTTGGATCCATTGCCGGCATCGCCGAGATCGCAAAAGAGGCTTTTAATAAGGACGAAGGAAAATAGCCATGGAGTCACTCGATAAAATTGTATTCTGGCACTGGTTTGTCGTAGCTACTCTCATTATGTGTATAGAACTGTTTGCGCCTACCGCTTTCTTCCTATGGTGTGGCATTGCCGCCGCCATGGTAGGGGTTGTGTTACTCGTCATCCCTGGCATGAGTTGGGAATTACAATTTATTCTATTTGCAGTTCTCTGCGTGGTATCCGTCATAATCGGCCGATTTGTATTAAAAAAACAAAATATTATGGCCAGTGATCAACCCACGTTAAACCGTCGTGGCGAGCAATATATCGGTAGGGTATTTACCCTTAATGAAAATATCGTAGATGGTACAGGAAGAATCAATGTCGATGACGGTTCATGGCGAGTGGAGGGGAAGGACATGACATCCGGTAGTAAAGTCAAAGTAACAGCGGTTAATGGAGCAACGTTAGTTGTTGAAGCTATATGATGTTATCAACGAATCTGTTCTAGCTGATTGTGAGAATCTTAAGCAAAGCAACACCATGGCGATTTAATATATTATTGTTGATACCCTTAACAGTGGATAAATCATGCATGCAATCAGGCTGAACTTTTGCCAGTTCAACTAAAACATGATCACTTAAAACCCATTTTCTGGGCTGATTTTCTTCCCGTGCGGTTAATTCCCTCCAGGCGGCTAACTTTTTTAAATATTCCAAAGGATCTCCCGTCATCTTTTTTGAATTTTTAATCTTCTTCCACATTACACCAGGCTCCGGATCATATAGCGCTGGTTGAGTCAGTGCATTGAATTCCTCGTCTAATATTGACAGTTGTCCTGAGGTAGTTAACTTTGCCAAAAACTCCTCATACATCTTGGCCAGATAAATAACATCATCTGCAGCGTACATCAATTGATTGTCACTTAATGGGCGACGCTTCCAGTTCGTTCGGGTTTCTGTCTTGGCCAACTCTATATTAAAAACGTCTTTAACCAGATTGGCATAACCGATCTGACTATCATAGCCCAATAGTGTTGCTGCGATTTGTGTATCAAACAGAGGGACTGGGATACTACCCTTTAAGTGATAAAATAATTCTAAATCTTGACGGGCGGCATGAAAAACCTTGGTCTTGGACTTGTCATAAAGTAATTGATACAACGGTTCTAAATCGATATCCGCAATTGGGTCAACCATGGCAATTTTCTCACCATTAGATAATTGCAATAGACATAATTCAGGATAATAGGTGTTAACCCGTTCAAACTCGGTATCCAATGCAATCCAGGAAGCGTTCTCAAATTCTCTGCAAAGTTCGATAAGCGCAGCGTCAGTATTGATTAATTTCAGATCATTCTTCATAACAGTGTAGATATTGAGGTAAGAAGTAGTTTGATGTTAATTGATAATATAAGCCCATAAATCTATATATAAATTTATCTACAAAGAAATAATGCCTGTTTTTTGTATATGAATACGTGGATAACTTCTACCTATATCCAATTTCGCAATTAACTTATAACCAATATTATTTTGTGAACCTTTTGTTAAATCCCGCAAAAGATTAATACTTTCTAATAGATTTAGCTTCGCTTTCACATTTACATCAACCTCGCTATAAGGTTCAATCAGAGGAAAATTATTTGAGACACCTGACACTACCTTATTACCTTCGAGGTAAATCTCATAAGACATACCATCGATATCCAATGGCTCTCGATTCGGATTAGTAATATTCAGAACAATATCAAACTCTGGAGTAAGTCCTGTTGAATTTCTCAATGCAATATTTGTAACTGATAGTGCGGGTTCCTCAAAATCTGATGGCATGCCTGCACAGCCCACTATTATAAATGTAATTAAGAATATAATAGCTAAAATTCTAATCATGTCTGATTATTTGCTCTTAAATATTCAGCTAAATCAAAACCGTCTCGATTTTTTTAAGGCGGGATTTATACTATCCAGATCTGCCTTAACCTTGTCACAACTATATTCATATACAATTTCCCGACCCATAATATTCCCGACGTAGGCCTGTCGAGATCTTGTTGGGGTCATATCGCAAGGCACACTATGTACACCTTCTCCAATGACTACCTGGATAAGTTCCAGTCGTTTATTCAGTACCACAACATCCATGTTCTGACCATTTTCGGTCATCCTGACTGTTATTTTTTCATTTTGCATGCAAACTCACCTGCTTATATTAGGATTTTAAAAGGGTAAATTTTAATTGATATGCGGTATCTATCAAAACGACTAGCCAAATGGTTTCACGCCGATTAAAGGACCATGTAGTAATACTGCAAAAACCATGTATAACCCAATACCAACAACAACGACAATTACAAAGTTAATATTGGATTCGGGAATATGTGGGACTTCACGTATTGGCCGTCGTTTCACTGATATTCGATTAACAACCGCCCAAATTAAAAATGCACCAAATAACAGTAGATCTGCCGATGACCCATTAACCAGTAAATGTGCCATTGCCCATAGTTTTATCGCAACCAATTGAGGGTGCTTAATAACCTTATTAATTCGACTTGGAAAGTATGGTGCCATAAGAAGAACAAAAACTGGCAGTATTAATAATGAAGCAATATGTCGCATCCAAATGGGTGGCACATAATAAACTGTAGCCGAAATACGTATATCTCCATATCCACGAACCAATAATACAAGACCGACTATTGAAACTAAACTATATATGCCTTTCCAGACATATTCTTTTTTTTCTGCAATTCTATTTCGGTATGATAATGCAAAAATAGAAACAGAATGTATTCCGAAAAACAATACCACTCCAATAATAAACTCGATCATATAGCCTGTCCCCGATAGTGCATTGCAATTATACGATATATTAATTTTACAGTTTTCTGTTAGCTTCAGCCTATATCTACTGTCGCATCATGTAAAGTTGCACTTGCGCAACCACAAATTTAATTCTTAATATGTATTGTTAATAGTAGATAAAATAATTACTACTATAGTCTGTTATCAACTTAAAACGTATAGGTAATTGATATGCGAAAATTCCAAAGATACTCTGTAAGACTAAAAATATATAACGAAGAGTCAGGAACGTTAATCGGGTATGCCGAAGATATCAGCATATATGGGATAAATATAAGGAGTGTAAAACCATTCCCTGATGGGAAAGAAGTAAATATTTGGTTTGGGACAACTGAACATAATCGCAAAGAAGATAAAATTTCATTAACAGTCTTTAAAATTTGGGGGGCATTCCCTGACACCCTGCCTCGTCTATATAGCACCGGATTACATTTTGTAATGCCGTCTGAAGACGCATTGGATGCAATTCAGAATCTGATCGGTGACCTTACAGAACATAGTGCATAACTAATATGCCTCACTCGTCACGAGGCGTTGTCATATCCTCAATCAAACTATTCAAAAAAAATCTTCACATCATGTAAAAAGATCAACTCACCGTCTTAGCTACAGTAGTGACAATCTTTCACTTATTGCAATTTCAGATTTCTAAATTATCTTTACTAACAACGCCGCCATAAAACCCGCAAGGGTGGACAAGCCGACAACCGAACCACCCATTTCAAATGCCTCAGGCAGCATAGTTTCTGCAATCATAGTTAACATTGCCCCTGCGGCCAGGGCCTCTATCCCCACCATGAAATAGTACATTCCGCCGATGGGATCCGGTGGAAAAATCACCGCACCCAGCGCTGCACCCAATCCTGTAACCAGTGTGATCGATCCCCACATCAAATAAATCTTGGGTAAACTTAAACCATTATCACGCATACTGACTGAACTCGACATCGCTTCAGGCATATTTGCGAGAAATACCCCCACAATAAATGCCAAACTGATACCGGTGGGACTTACTGCCAGCATCCCAATAACCAGAGATTCCGGGATTGCATCAATAAATATACCCATCCAGATCGCCAATGCAGCATTACCATGGGACCTGGCATGACCTTCACTCTGGATTTCTTCTGTGGTTACTGCGACTTGTTCCTTATCAAGAAACTTCATAGTCTCATTGTGCCAGTCTTCATTAAGTTCTGTTTCGGTTTTCATAGAAAGATCATTTATACGTGATGCCGCCAGTCTCATTATCTTGTCATGAACGGTTTTATCTTTTTCTATGAGCGCGTCAAAATCTTTTCGTGATATAGAATAAAGCTGAACACTACCCTTTGCGATGGCATCTGCGGTGCGTGGATATCCACTTAATACACCCAATTCGCCAAAACTGTCGAACATACCAAGGGTGGCAACCCGTTTTTCATCTTTACCTTCGTGATGGACTATATCGACATCTCCCCCGACTATAAAAAACATCTCGTAGGCTTCCTCGCCCTGACGACATATATATTCACCGTTCTTAAATGATTTTGTTTCAATTTCATGAATGAGATCAGCCATGAGTTCCGGTGACAATTCTTTCAACACCTTCATCCTGCCCAGCTTTTCTATAAGAATTTCAGATCGCTTGTATTTGATCCGTTCAATGAAGTTACGGGCACTTGAAAAACGACGCATGAAGGCACCGTAATTATTGAGGATGGCATTGAGTCCGGAAAACATCATTCCACCGATTGCGGCACAGATGAATACCACCCAGATTACGGCCTTGCCATGAGATTCCACGTGGTGCGGAACATGACCAAAGAGTTCAATTGTCAGGGCAAACAGCAACGCTCCACCACCGAAGGCCATAAAAATAGAATTGATCTTACGTCCGGGCCGTAACCACAAGCCCAGAAAAGCGCCGATAGGTAAGGCTATTGCACTAATGATCCCCCAATAAAAAGCTGTTATTGCCATAAGTTTAACTATATTAAATGATGAAGATTAATCCGAGATATTTTTTAATGTTACAGAAAAATAGATATTATTTCGTCTAATAATCATGATTGTTTGATCATAGTAATATTAGAGGGTCTTTGCCCGCCTTGCACTGGCTGTCTCACTGCGTTTGCGACAAGCTGACGTAGACCTTCGCAATAACGAGGATCGGTAAGGTTTACTACTGACATGAGTGGTTCACCAATAATATTCAAGACATCCTGTTATCAAGCATCCGCTTCTTTTGCAATCATCATCACTTAATTCGCACATTGTCCATCTATATAACCGATTACATCTTCATTACTGCAGGCAGAACAAGCATTAGCGTATTCGATATTCTCAGTGCTGTCACATGGAGTAGTAATACATTGAATCCCTGTGTTACGAACTCCACAAACAGGGAGATATATTTCGGCACAAAAATCCGGTCTCGGTAGAGTGCAGTTAGTTATCAAGGGCTGAGAGTATAATGCTTCTGCATTAGTAACTATGGTTCTCTTATCCATTACATCATCTATCGTCGTAGTAATAGTATCGCTCAATACACGTTCTTCTACATCATCAACCAGCCCTTTTAGTAATATTTCAGATGATGAATTACCAAAATCATTAACTTCGGGTTCTGTAGTGAGTGATGCAGATGAATCTGCAGATTCAAGTACTTGCCTTTGGGCTCGAATGACGATGTCTGTTGCTGGGGCACTCTGCTGGGACTGACTCTCAAGTTCTACTGCAGGTACAATGCTCCTTTGTAAATCCATTAGTAATGGAGGATCATCAGAGAATGAAGTTGCCGTTGGTTCAGGTCGAGCAGGAGAAAGCACCTCATTATCATTTAAGGCTTCCTGCTTCGATTGTACTGTCATCTCAGCAGGCGCAATGTTGTCTAACTCATCACTCTCAATGAAGATCAATGCTGCATCATTAGCAGTATTAAAATCTTGCTCATAGTCCATACGTGTCGCATCATCCGGCAAATTAAAAACAACTAAAACTGAAAGTACCAACACCGCGGCAATAGAAATCGGCATACGCCAGTGGTCAGAAAAAGGTGCAATTACCCATCCTGGTTTGGAATAAACTGCCTTTCTTGAGGCCGCCAGTATGGATTCGTCAATATGCGAGGGAGGTAATTCACGAGAAGCATTTTGATATTCGCTGGTAAGACCATCTCTACCATCCAGCTTACCGTCTATGCCATGATTATTGTTACCTTCACCTGTCATTCTTTCATCGCCTGATGTAATTTCGTTACTGCATATCGCAACCGACTTTTAACTGTTTCAGTATTGACTCCGGTTAGTGTAGCAATTTCCTGCAACTTCATCCCGGCTTCTTCCTTTAACAATAACGCTTCACGTTGCAATATGGGCAATGC
>JBNMOP010000109.1:0-9387 GCA_051275005.1 Gammaproteobacteria bacterium
CTTTAACCGGTAAGGCAAAATCTGACTTGACGGCAATTGCCATCTTTACCGAGCAACGTTGGGGGAAAGAGCAGCGCAATTTGTACATTAAACAAATGGATGAAGCTTTTCATAGACTCATTGATGCGCCGATGACAGGTGCAGTATGTGATTATATTAAAAGTGGCTACAGAAAATTCCCTCAAGGCAGTCATGTAATTTTCTACAGAAAGGATAGCGACAACAGTATTGAGATAGTTCGTATTCTTCATAAAAGCATGGATGTTGAATCAAAATTCATAAAACCATAACCAGGTGTTAAGTGGCCATGTGATGGTCCACTTATTTTTCTTATATAGCAGGCCATTTTGGCACGCTTATTGGTTAAATATATGAACAACCGAGCTAAAATGATGAGTTTAACGTTGGCAATTTCGCGTGTGTAGTTGTTTGACTCACATATCTTAAAAATATGTGAAAAACCGAGTCATAATTTTCGAAACACGAGGAGGTGTTTATTAATATATTTATCCTTAAACCAGGCAGGTTGATGGATCAATTCAGGGAATTAATGCAGTTTCATAATCATGCTTTGAGTATAGAATTCTTCTAAGTCTGGGCAAAGACATTACTGGATATCCACCATCCTTGGTGGTCAGTGGCGAATTAATTAAACACCAAATCAAAAGAGGGATGCTCATATACGACCTTATCGCCCAGTACGGTCAACAGAACCACGGTATCCCCTAGCTCATCATTAGGCACAACATTTTTATCCAGGATGTCTTTCTCAAGAATAATATAATCTGCCCATTTCCCTGCCTCAAGACTACCGCTAATGTCTTCTGCAAAACTCCATTCTGCTGCCCACACCGTGAACATCTTCAACGCCTCAACCCGATCGATTGCCTCATGGGCACCGAAGGTATCGCCATTGATGGTACGTGTCACACCTATCTCCAGGTTTGGCCAGATTGGACCATAGTGGATCTCGCCGTATACCTTTACACCGTTATCCAGGTAGGAACGGGCCGGTAAAATGAAGTCTTCGATCTCTGGACCATAATCGCGCACCCAGGCGTTGCCCATCACCATATAATTGAAGTTCAACGGGATTAATAAATTCAAATCTTTCACCATCTCGATGATGTCAGGTTGTGCGCTGATGACGGTGCCGTGGGCACCCGCCGGTCGCATATTTCTCACCTCTTCCTTAGTAAGATAGCCAGCTTCGATAGCATTGTAATGTAACTTGGCAAATGACCGCACCGCCTCGCTACCCACCAGATGTACACCCGCTAAACGCCAATGTGCCTTCAAGCCTTCCTGAAATACCAGTTCCACCAAATCATCACCACTGGGATCAGGACATATCTCCCTGGCCTTAATCTCATCCTTTGCCGGCAAGTCATCGCCCAGACATGCGCCGGGGTATAAAGAATCCCAACGTTCAGTGTTTATGCCATTCAACCACACCATGCTCTGCAATCCGGAGGGTGATGGTCCCAATCTGTCCCACATGGGTCCCATGCGTGCATGCAGGTAGACCCCTTCCCAAAATGGCATAGGGTTTCTGTGTAATCCAGACTCCATACCGTACCTCACGGGTGCGATACCCCTGTACGCCAGCTCGCGATGTACATCAATTTTCCACGGCTCGCCACGAAGCCCGTAGACACTGGTCACGCCCCAGGGTCCGGCGCGTTGCATGGTCTGTAACATGCCCTGTATCTGCTGATCACGCGTCCACGGTTCTACAACTGATCGTAAAAACTGGGTTTCTTTAGAACCATGAACTCCGCGCTCACCCGCATTATCAACCCCAGGTCGCATATTGGCCGTCAACCACTCCTTCCAACCCGGCATGGCCGCTTCAACAATATTGGTTGCCACAGTATTGGTCAGGGTGGCGAGATGGGAGCCGTGTTTTACATAGGCGTGATAGGTGGCTTCTGCAGCCAACATATCATCTAAATCATGAATATTGATTGGATCTGGCACTAAGCCCAGTTGATCACCTGATAAATGCACTCTGGTCCCGTCACTATTTTCGCGGAAAACCTGTCCGTCTACCATGGTCTTTCCTACCGGTCCGGATGTACCGATTATAAGTGGGAAATCAGAGGAAATTTTGTCTATCTCTTCTGTCTGAAATCTATCTTCAACTGATGTATGGGCGCGAACCCAATGCGAAACATTACCTTGTTCATACACCCCTACTTCAGGATTCTTTAATAATCTTATAAAGATCCATTCATTAGGCCTGCGGTGGGGATTGATTTGTTCTTCAATATATTTTGCTAACTTCTTGGTGGTTAAGTCCGCAGTGGCATCCACTAACATAGCACTATGAATACCGGGTTGCCCCACCTCAAGTCCTGTGGCATCCGGGCCGGGGTGGGCGTGGGTATCAATCAATCCTGGTAATACCGTGCGGCCTTTAAGATCCATGACACGGGTATCGGGACCTATCATTAATCTGACTTCCTCATTGCCTCCCACTTTCATAACGAATCCGTCACGTAGGGCCATGGCCTCGACGATGCTCCCGGGGTTAGTAGAAATAGCGTCGTCATCCATAGTAACAATATGACCGTTGTAGAGGACGGTATCTGCCCATGACACCATTTCAGGCGGTAATTTCTGCACTGCGGCCAATACATCACTATCTTGAGCATTTACTCCCTGCATGATTGTCAAAGATGTGAACACGAGGGATATTGTGAAACTGCGAAACAAGGATTTAATTGGAATCATTGCGAATCTCCATAAAGTTATTATTATAATTACTCACATTTCGTAAAACTGTTCTCAATATTTAAAACCTGATATTGAAGAATTATAGAACATAACAGCACGGTATTACTTAAAGAGTTACTTAAACAAACATCTATTCATAGTCTAATCTGTTGCAGATTGATTGAATCAATACCTGACATAGATTTGTCCGGTTTCACCGTGTGTTGAGCATTTATAGATGAACAAACCCGGCACTAGAAATTCCAACACCCAATATCTTTCAGGTTTAATGATATATGAACGTTCATGTCCTCCTGTTGGATGATCATGCTCTCCTTCATCTTCCTCACCCATGTCGAACACTAATCTATGTTCCACAGTATCGGTATTTTTGATGGCGATAATTGCCCCGATATTGACTGACAATTCATCAGGGTCAAAAGTATTCTTGTGAATACTAATATCACTGAGTTTTGTCATCCCTTGATATTGCATACGGTTACTTCCCAAATCTACTGGAAGATCGCCACCGTGCGAAGGTTCACCTTCATGTGCGTAGACTGATGGAGCAAATATAACTATAAATAAAATTAATATTTTTTTATACATACGACTTTAGTATTTATTCGTGGCTCATGAATACATTCATATTAACATTCTTAGACTTCGTTATGGCAAGTTGTATACAGTTCATCTGCAGTAGTGTGTCCCCCGCCCAACAATTATTTATGAATCGTAAACATATCACCTTATTAACGTTCAACAGGATTGTAGCCAGCATCTTTAAATCGGGTCTCCCCGGCAAGAACCGTCATTAAGACCTTGTTGTCTCGTACTGTGGTATCAGTACCGGATAAATAGTCCTTGTCGATAACTGCGAAGTCTGCATATTTACCCACTTCCAGACTACCAATAAGTTCCTCTGCAAGATGGAATTGAGATGATCGATAGGTCATCAACTTCATTGCCACCACCCGGTCCACGCCCTCTTCTGGAACAAAAACTTCACCTTCACCAAATGTTTCCGGTACGCTTCTTCCTGGATCAAGTCCCTTTTCCATTTCCCTATTGACAAAAACATCCATCTGTTTGAAATAAGTTTGCTGATCTGGGCGACCAATTTCACCTTCTGCCACGACATTGACTCCGGCGTCCAGCAGGGTTTTAATTGGACCCAGGAACTTCCAACCGGGTTCGCCATAATTTTGCCGGATATTGTCCGGCTCGATGGCAAGTGCCCGTCGTAGATTAACGGGAACATAAATATTATATTTTTTCCAACCTGCGACCACGTCTGGTACAGCACCGGTCATAGTCCCGTGTGCGAAGCCATGACGCGAATTACGAACATAGTCCAACGTCAGTACACCTGGATTTTTTTCCATGGCCTCTTCCAGCTTCTGAATAAAAATACGAAAGCCATGGCTGCCGACACCGTGTACACCCACAAAACGCCAGCCTGCCTGTAATCCTCGCATCAGTGCCTGAACATTTGGCGAGCTAAAATCAGGACAGATTTCCAGTACCTGCTTGACCTGTACCGGATCGATACCTGGCTTAGCAGGCAGATCATCCCCCAGACAGCCTCTGTTGGGTGCGTCCCAACCACCTTCGCTGCTGATCCCACGTTGCCACATCCACGGGTTGGATTTAATTCCCTGCCACTGCACACCGATGGTTGCATACAAACCAGCTGCTGCCGGGGCAGAGATGGGCTGCGTGGCCGTTTCAGCACTCCAGGCAAATCGCACTGGCATCCGATTGTCTTCTCGCAAGAGATGCTGGAACCCTGTTATCTGGGCCGCAGTATCTAATCTGGATCCAAATGTTGTCATACCGGATGTTGAGTAATACTCATCTGCCAGTACCTTGAAGCCTTCTGCAAATTGCGAAGGACTAGGCTGTTCACGTAACAGGTTTCCGATATGGGCACGCAGCGCTGCCTGGATAATGACTGAACGTTCACCCATATTCTCCACACCACGTTGCTCATTGTTTATGGTTTCAACAAAGTCGGGCCAGATTTCAAGAATCTTTTCCGTTGCAATGTCATTAAACAACAAGGCACGGTGACTAGCCTGGGCCGACATGCATGTCATTAAACACACTAGTAATATTATCCACATCTTCATAGTATCGGCCTCTTGATTATATTTAGTGAAGCTCTGAATAAATCCATCCGGGACTAATCAGGGCACGCGAAATAAAAAATTTAATTTTTATTTCGCTGACAATATCAAATACGTATGGTATTTAATATTGGCCGCACATCCTTGTGCGACAAGAACCGCTGACCTAATCAGAGGTTCCTTAAGTTAACGAACAACAGGATTGTATCTCGTGTCTTTGTAGCGTGTCTCCCCTGCCAACACCGTCATCAATACCTTGTTGTCACGTACTTCTGTATCGGATCCAGAAAGATAGTCCTTATCTATTATTGCAAAATCAGCATATTTTCCAATCTCAAGACTGCCTATCTTTTCCTCTGCATAATGAAATTCTGCTGAACGGTAAGTAAACAGTTTCATTGCCACCACCCGATCTATGCCTTCCTCGGGAGAGAATATCTCACCTTCACCAAACTTTTCAGGTGCAGTCCTGTCCGTTTCCAGGCCTCTTTCAATCTCTCTGTTGACATAGACATCCATAATATCAAAGTAGGTTTCCGGCGTGGGAAATCCTATCTCCGCTTCACCTACCACCTTTACCCCCATATCCAACAAGGTCTTTACAGGGCCGAGGAACTTCCAGCCGGGCTCGCCGTAATTCTGACGTATATTATCTGGCTCAATGGCCAATGCCCGCCGCAGGTTAATGGGTACATGTACATTGTATTTGACCAGTCCAGCCACGACATCCGGTACGGCACCAGTGAGGGTGCCGTGTGCAAAACCGTGACGAGAATTACGTACATAATCCAGGGTCAATACCCCAGGATTTTTCTCCATCGCCTCTTCCAGTTTCTGGATAAAAATACGAAAACCATGACTGCCGACACCATGTACACCGACGAAGCGCCAGCCTGCCTGTAAGCCACGTATTAATGACTGGACTATGGGTGAGGTAAAATCAGGACAAATTTCCAGGACCTGTTTTACCTGTACGGCATTAACGCCGGGTTTAGCCGGCAAATCATCTCCCAGGCAACCTCTGTTAGGGGCGTCCCAACCACCTTCGCTACTAATTCCACGTTGCCACAACCATGGATTGGAATTGATCCCCTGCCACTGTACACCGATAGTTGCATACAGGCCTGCCGCTGCAGCGGCTGTCATAGGCTGTTTTGAAGTCTCACCACTCCAGGCAAATCGTATTGGCAAGCGATTCTCTTCCCGCATGAGATGCGAAAAACCCGTTATCTGATTGGCGTTATCCAACCGGGAGCCAAAGGTGGTCATACCGGAAGGCGAGTAGTAGGTATCAACAAGTATTTTAAAACCTTCGGCAAATTGAGCAGGGCTGGGTTGTTCTCGCAGAAGATTATTGAGATGTGTACGCATTCCAGTAATGATCAAGGATCTTCCACCGGGGTCTTCTATACCACGAGATTCATTATTAACAGCTTCGACAAAGTCAGGAAACATCTCGAGGATTTTGTTGGTGGCCACATCATTAAACAATAATGCCCTGTGACTGGCCTGGACCGACATGCTGGTGATAAAACATACCAGTATGATAGTCCACATCTTCATGGTTGTGACATCACCATGTCATTAGTCGATTAACGCTCAAGCGGGTTGTACTCTGAGTCTTTGTAGCGTGTCTCCCCTGCAAGTACTGTCATCAACACCTTGTTGTCACGTACCTCGGTATCGGTACCAGACAAAAAATCTTTATCGATAACAGCAAAGTCTGCATATTTTCCCACTTCAAGACTTCCAATTTTATTTTCAGCATTATGAAATTCTGCAGAGCGGTAGGTAAATAATTTTATTGCCACAACACGGTCTATACCTTCTTCAGGGGTGAACACCTCACCTTGTCCGAATTTTTCAGGTACTGTCCTACCTGCATCTGATCCCTTCTCTATCTCCCGATTGACATAGACATCCATGATATCAAAGTAGGTTTCTGGTGTGGGGAAACCAATCTCAGCTTCACCCACAACATTCACCCCCATGTCCAGCAAGGTCTTCACAGGTCCCATGAATTTCCAACCAGCTTCACCATAATTCTGACGGATATTATCCGGCTCGATGGCCAGGGCACGACGTAAGTTAATAGGAATATAAATATTATATTTCACCAGTCCTGCCACTACGTCAGGTACCGCACCGGTGAGGGTACCGTGGGCAAATCCATGACGGGAATTGCGAACATAATCCAGAGTCAATACCCCAGGATTTTTCTCCATCGCCTCTTCCAGCTTCTGAATAAAAATTCGTAAGCCATGGCTACCCACACCATGCACACCCACAAAACGCCAGCCCGCCTGCAATCCTCTAATTAGAGCCTGGACTATTGGCGAACTAAAATCCGGGCAAATTTCCAATACCTGTTTAACCTGTACAGCATCAACACCGGCTTTAACCGGAAGATCATCACCCAGACAACCTCTGTTGGGTGCGTCCCAACCACCTTCACTGCTGATCCCACGTTGCCAAAACCAGGGATTACCATTTATCCCTTGCCACTGCACACCGATGGTGGCATATAGACCGGCTGAAGCAGCAGCAGTCATTGGCTGAGTCGATGTTTCACCACTCCAGGCAAATCGTACCGGCAGGCGATTCTCTTCCCGCAGTAGATGCTGAAAACCCGTTATTTGATCGGCAGTATCCAACCGAGAACCAAAGGTTGTCATGCCAGATGTGGAGTAGTAGTTATCTGCAAGTATCTTGAAACCTTCTGCAAACTGAGAAGGACTGGGCTGCTCACGTAAAAGACCATTTATATGTCCACGCAGCCCGGTAATGATCAACGATCGCCCACCCGGGTCTTCCATTCCCCGTGATTCATTGTTAATGGTTTCGGCGAAGTCAGGCCACATCTCCAGTATCTTGGCGGTAGCCACATCATTGAACAATAAGGCCCGATGACTGGCATGGACCGATAGACTTACCACTAAACATATCAGTAGTATTGTCAGTTTCTTCATGATTGATATCGCCCTGATATGAATTTATTTTTTAACGTTCAACAGGGTTGTAAGCAGCGTCTTTATATCGCGTTTCACCTGCGAGTATGGTCATTAACACCTTGTTGTGACGCACTTCTGTATCCGGCCCTGAGAGGAAATCCTTATCGATAACCGCAAAGTCTGCATACTTACCCACTTCAAGGCTACCTATCTTATCCTCGGCATAATGGAAATCCGCTGAGCGATAGGTAAGTAGCTTCAAGGCCACAACACGATCGACACCTTCCTCGGGAACATATACCTGGCCTTCACCGAAATTTTCAGGTATCGGCCTACCTTCACTCGTGCCATTACTGATTTCTCTGTTAACAAATACATCTGCCTGCTTGAAATAGGTTGTTGGATCTGGATGACCAATCTCACCTTCACCAACGACTTTTACACCCATATCCAACAGAGTCTTCACTGGCCCCAGAAATGCCCAACCCGGTTCACCATAGTTTTGGCGGATATTATCCGGCTCTATGGCCAGGGCACGGCGTAAATTAATTGGGATATAAATGTTGTAATGCTTAATTTGTTCCATCACCTCAGGTACCGCTCCCGTGAGGGTGCCATGGGCAAAGCCATGGCGTGATTTTCTAACATAATCCAGGGTGAGTACACCGGGGTTTTTCTCCATGGCCTCTTCAAGTTTTTGAACGAAGATACGAAAGCCGTGACTACCTACACCATGGACACCGACAAAACGCCAGCCTGCCTGTAAACCTCGCATCAGTGCCTGAACATTAGGTGAAGAGAAGTCAGGGCATATTTCCAGGACTTCCTTAACAGATTTAACATCAACCCCAGGTTTAACTCGCAGATCATCTCCCTGACAACCCCGGTTAGGGGCATCCCAGCCGCCTTCACTACTGATACCACGCTGCCACAACCATGGATTGGAATTCATCCCCTGCCATTGCACACCGATGGTGGCATATAAACCCGCGGCTGCCGCTGCGGTGATAGGTTGTGTAGCAGTTTCCACGCTCCAGGCAAATCGTACAGGTAGTTTATTATTCTCACGCAAGATATGCTGAAACCCTGTGATCTGAGGGGCGGTATCCAGTCTGGAACCAAATGTGGTCATACCAGAAGTAGAATAAAATTCATCGGCCAATACCTGAAACCCTTCCGCAAATTGCGCCGGACTGGGTTGTTCACGGAGTAAATTATTAATATGGGATCTTAACCCGGTCTGGATGATTAATGACCGCCCACCTGGATCCTCCATGCCACGTGTTTCGTTATTGATAGACTCTGCAAATTCAGGCCACATCTCGAGTATCTTTGAAGTAGCCATATCATTAAATAGAAGTGCACGGTGACTTGCCTGTGCAGACATGCTCAGCATTAATATTGCCGACAGCATTAACCCCTTTGTTAAGTTTATTTTATTTGTTGTTGTCATCAATCTGCCCCTTATTCCAGTTCCACTACGTTGTCATATATCTCTTCACCATTCGGACCCACCGTGATGTGTACCCACACGTTCTTTTCAGGGGCCGATAAGATAGACGACGCACTCGACAATACAAACGGATAGT
>JBNMOP010000110.1:0-9221 GCA_051275005.1 Gammaproteobacteria bacterium
TAATACATAAAAAGCAGGAGGCAAAATGAGTAATCCGGTTATCGCGCAAAAAGCCCCGATCCCAATAGAGGTTGAGGCAGGGAAAAGTTATTTTTGGTGTTCATGTGGCAAGAGTAGCAAGCAACCATTTTGTGATGGTTCCCATGAAGGTTCAGACTTTACACCATTAAAATATGATGCAACGGAGACTGTCACTAAGTATTTCTGTGCCTGTAAACATACCGATTCACAGCCATTGTATGATGGCAGCCATAGCAAGCTGGACTAAAAATTAAAAAAGACTGTAGCTAGTCCCTGATTATAGTACGGCAATAATAGCATCTGCCAGATAATCAACATTTTCAGGACTGATGCCAGCGATGTTGATACGACTACTGTTTACCATATAGACGCTAAATTCTGACCGTAATCTTAGTACCTGTTCTACGGTTAGTCCCAGTATGGAAAACATGCCATTTTGTGAATTGATAAATTCATAATCTACATTGGAACTTTTGCGCTTCATCGTCTCAGTGAATAGTACGCGCAAGGAGTTGATGCGGGTTTGCATCTCTTCCAGTTCAGTTTCCCAATTCAATTTTAGATCTGGGTCACTGAGTATCATACCCACCAGTATGGCACCGTGTGCAGGGGGAACGGAATAGAGCCTGCGTGCAACGGATTTCATATGGGTCCAGGCCGCCTCAGAAGATGATTTGTGTTCAGTTACTATCATTGCAGCACCCACCCTGTCCCGATATAAACCGAAATTTTTAGAGCAGGAATAGGCGATGATAATCTCAGGAACCTGTGACACAAGATAACGCATACCTTCGGCATCCTTATCCAAACCCTTGCCCAGGCCCTGGTAAGCGAAATCGACAAAGGGCATAAATCCATTGTGCTGTGCAAGTCTGGCAATTTCCTGCCAGTGTTCAAAACTTAGATCAGCGCCACTAGGGTTATGACAACACCCATGCAATAACAGAATATCCTCCTTACCGAGTTTTGATATCTGATCCATCATTTCATCAGTACGTATTACGTGGTTTTCACCATCGTAATAAGGATAGTCACTAATAGTAAGCCCAGCGGTTGCCAGTAGTGGGGTATGGTTAGGCCAACTGGGGTTGCTTACCCACAAATGCGCACCTTCTTTCCAGCCATTGATGACCTCGCCAGCTACACGTAATGCACCGGATCCTCCTGGTGCTGAAATCGCGCAGGATCGATCTTCTTTTATGGCTGGGTGGTCTGCACCCAGAATCAATGATTGTATCGTTTCACAAAATAACGGATCGCCTTCAATACCGGTGTAAGTCTTGCTGGTCTCATTCTCAAGTTTAAGTGTTTCAGCACGTTTGACGGCCTCAAAAATAGGTGTAATGCCTTCCAGGTTTTTATAGACACCCGCACCTAAATCAATCTTTTGAGGATTATTATCATTTTTATATGCCCCAATTAATCCCAGGATAGGATCATCAGCAAGCTTTTCGAATGTATCAAACATGGAGACTCCGTAATAGTTATATACGTACAGATCTGGTCTGTACAAGGGCATAATAATACACTAAATCCAGTAAGGAATGTTACGATAGATTCCCTAGTTGAAGACAAAAAATTAATGATTAATTTATAGATACCAGTTATGGGATTAGAAAAATTTAAAGAACAATATCCATTCGTCATCAAGGATAAAGTCCAGTGGGGAGAATTGGATGCTTTCTTGCATGTCAATAATACAGTTTATTTTCGTTATTTTGAGCGGGTGCGGTTTGCCTATTTTGAAGAATTTGGACTACTAGAAAATTTCAACGAAACCGGCATAGGTCCGATACTGGCCTCTACCCAATGTCGATTTCGTACTGCCCTGGAATATCCCGATACGATTTATATTGGTACCTATATAACTAATCTTAAAGAAGACCGGTTTCTTATGAAGTATGGAATATATAGCGAAAATCAGGATTTGCTGGCGGCAGAAGGTGATGGATTTATTATTTACTTCAACTATAAAAAGAAGGCAAAAACGTTGATGCCCGATAGTCATTTACTCGCCTTAAAGAAAGTTACCGTTTAACCCTTGTCGATTATCAGTTAAAACGATGAATAAACTTATCGATAAAATTAAAGCTGAATTAGGTGAGTCTATTATTCTCTCTGGTGATGATGTGGAACAACGATTTGCAGTGGATTGGAGTCGTGAAAATCCCCATTTACCAGAGGTGGTATTACGTCCCCGGACGACACAAGAGGTTAGCGCGATACTCAAATTATGTAACGAGACGGGTCAACCTATCGTTACCCAGGGCGGTATGACCGGTCTGGCAGGGGGTGCGACGCCACGTCCGAGCGAATGGGCGCTGTCTCTGGAACGGTTAAATGGTGTAGTAGAACTGGATACAGAATCACTGACCTTGACGGCCAGGGCAGGAACTCCCCTGGAACGATTACAAATCGCCGCACGGGATGCGGGCTTGATGTTGCCTTTGGACCTTGGGGCACGTGGGTCTTGTACTATTGGAGGTAATGTTGCCACCAATGCCGGGGGTAACCAGGTGATCCAGTATGGTATGACCAGATCACTGGTGCTCGGACTGGAAGCGGTGATGGCGGATGGAACGATCATTTCATCTAAAAATAAGTTGCTAAAGAATAATACGGGATTTGACCTGAAGCATTTATTTATCGGCAGTGAAGGTTCATTAGGTGTGGTCACCGAAGTTGTGTTGCGATTATTTCCTGCAAATTCTTCCAGGCAATCTGCACTTTGTGGCGTATCTAATTTTAATAATGTGATCACCTTATTACATTCAATGAAACGACGGTTACCGGTAATTAGTTCATTCGAAGTCATGTGGGCAAATTATTACCAGTATGCCATTGAGAATGTCGAGTCCACCCGAGACCCATTTCAGGATCGGCATGCTTACTACGTCCTGCTGGAATCTGATGGAAACGACCCGGAACAGGATGAACAAAAATTTCAATCAGCATTATTTGAAGAGATCGAAAATGGCATAATCGAGGATGCGATTATTGCCCAATCGCTACAGGACAGAGGAGATTTCTGGCTGATTCGCGACGCCGTTGGTGACATTTTGCGTTTATTTAAGAACGAAGCAAATTTTGATATCGGCATACCATTAAACGAAACGGCATCCTGTATGGAGAAAATAGAAACCACATTGAAGGCTAAATATGGTGATCTAACCTATATGGTATTTGGCCATTTAGGCGACGGTAACTTGCATGTGATTGCAACCACAGGTGACAAGCGAGACACGCAGGATATATACAATATTGTTTATAAAATAACCGGCGAGCACCATGGCGCAATCGCGGCAGAACACGGCATAGGGATATTAAAAAAACCCTGGTTACATCTGTCCAGGACCGAACAGGAAATAGCGTTAATGAGACAGCTGAAACAGGCACTAGACCCGAACAATATTCTAAATCCAGGAAGAGTTATTTAAATTGCATGTAAGATAATCTCTGTGGATGTTCCGATTTACTATAAAGTATTTATAAATGATATATTGACGATGTAATGGTTAAACAAGAATGAAATCAACCTGGTAGTTAATAATTGATTAAACTCATAATCTGAGGAAAATAAGTTGAAAATTCAAAGTTATGTATGTGGTGAGTGGGTTACCGGGTCAGGAGATGGCCAGGAAGTATTTAATGCAATTAATGGAGACTCTATCGGCTTCGTTTCAAGTAATGGTGTTGATTTTAAACAAGCTCTGGAATATGGACGCCAAAATGGGAGCGAGGGATTACGGCAAAAGACCTTCCATCAACGGGCCGATATGTTAAAGGCCCTTGCCAAACATTTAACGGAACAAAAAGAAAAACTCTATGAAACCTCTGCCTGGACGGGGGCTACAAGGACTGATAGTTGGGTAGACATTGAAGGCGGAACTGGGACCCTATTTGCCTATAGCAGCCTGGCAAAAAAAGAAATGCCAGACAAAACATTTTTGGTTGAAGGTGAGTTAGAAATGTTGTCCAAAGAGGGCACTTTTGTAGGGCAGCATATCCTGGTGTCTAAACCGGGTGTTGCGGTACATATCAATGCCTATAATTTTCCTTGCTGGGGCATGCTAGAGAAACTTGCGCCCAGTATTATTGCCGGTATGTCGGTGATTATTAAACCGGCGACTGTTTCCAGCTATCTTACCGAGGCAATGGTGAGAGAAATTATCGCCTCAGAAATTTTACCTGAAGGGTCTATCCAGTTGATATGCGGTGGGGTAGGGGACTTATTTGATCACCTCGCTGAACAGGATGTTGTCACCTTCACCGGATCGGCATCTACCGGGCGAAAGCTGAAATCGCATCCCGGGATAATCAATAATTCCATACCTTTCAATATGGAAGCAGACTCTCTGAATTGTTGCATACTGGGTGAAACGGTTGGGGAAGATTCACCTGAATTTGACTTATTCATTAAGGAAATTGTACGGGAGATGACAATGAAGGCGGGGCAGAAATGTACCGCGATAAGACGCGTAGTGGTGCCTCAGACTAAAACAGAAGCTGTGATTAAGGCTTTGCAAGTGAGATTAGGTAAAACAGTGATCGGTGATCCGGCAATGGAAGGGGTACGTATGGGGGCATTGGTAGGCAGGGACCAGGTCAAGGATGTCTGGGATAACGTCAACGCCTTAGGTAAGGAGTGTGAGCTGGTTTATGGTGGCAAGGATGAATTTGAAATTCTAGGAGGAGATACGCAAAGTGGGGCATTTTTCCCCACAACATTATTGTACTGTGACAAGCCGACGAGTATAGAGGCTCCCCATGCAATTGAGGCGTTTGGACCGGTCAGTACAGTCATGCCATATACCGGCCTTGATGATGCCATGGAAATCGCAAGATTAGGTAAAGGGAGTTTAGCGGGATCAATATTTACTGCAGATGACGATGAAGCCAGACAGTTGATTTTCGGTACTGCGGCGTACCATGGGCGGATGTTGGTAATCAATGAGTCCTGTGCAAAGGAATCCACTGGACATGGCACCGCAATGGCCAGACTGGTTCATGGTGGACCGGGCCGTGCCGGCGGTGGCGAAGAACTTGGCGGAATCCGAGCGATCAAACATTATATGCAACGCACTGCCTTACAGGGTTCACCATCAACGTTGGCAACAATAACAAGCTAAATAATTTTCGGTACTAGCTATGTCATATAGTACGATTGAATTTAGATGTGATAAAAATATAGCCGTACTTTGTTTTAATCGTCCGGATCAATTGAATAGCTTTAATAAGGTAATGCATGCAGAAATTAGAGATGCATTAACCACAAAAATTGATACGGATGTACATCGTTGCCTGCTCTTGAGTGGAAAGGGACGGGCCTTCTGTGCGGGTCAGGATCTGAACGAGCGAAAATTTGATGCAGATAACCCACCGGATCTGGGTGAGTCATTAGAGAATAATTACAATCCTCTCATCAGTATGATTACTTCACTTGAAATTCCCGTTGTCTGTGCTGTGAATGGCATTGCAGCCGGGGCCGGTGTTGGTATAGCACTGGCATGTGATATTGTTCTCGCCAGTAGTAAGGCAGAGTTTATCTTCTCTTTTGCCAAAGTTGGATTGGGGCTGGATTCCGCCAGCAGTTGGAGCCTGCCTAGGCTGATAGGATTGCCTCGTGCAAGGGCCTTGACCATGCTAGGCGAGAGGTTGACGGCTGAGCGTGCCGAAGAGTGGGGCATGATATGGAAATGTTATAAGGATGAAGATCTTATGGATGAAGCCTTGTCGATGGCTCATTACCTGAGTCAGCAACCCACCCGTGGACTGGCTATTATCAAACAGGAACTAAAGGCTTCAACTTCAAATACACTCGAACAACAACTGGCACTTGAGGCAAAGCTACAGAAATTAGCTGGCGTTACTGAAGATTATCGGGAAGGCGTTTTAGCCTTCTTAGAAAAACGTAAACCGGTATTTAAAGGGAAGTAAAAAAAGCTGAGGGGGAGCATTTGTACCGCTGAAAATTATCGGACTATTGCGTAAGCTGTAATCCGTATTTCGTCTTAAAGATATCACTACGCTCAAGAAAATCAACGGTGCTTTTAGGCATAGGCATCCTGCTAATGGAATGACTAATTATAAGCTCAACACCTTCACGGATTAACTGTAATCCTCGTTTACCTAAGGCATATTGTTTTCGTGGGCTGTCCTTATCAAAATTTACCTTGGTATCGAGTATTCTATCGGAGGCTCCGACAAAGCGCGGCCATACTTCGATTATGTGGCTATCACTACGCAATGTTTCAGCTGCAAATTTAGCACTTTCCCCAAGGTCCATGATGATGGGCACCAGGTGTCCAAACATATTGGTTCGATTAAAGACAGAACTTAATTTGTCAGTTATTGCATCAATTTCCGACATGGTTTGAGCGATCTTGATGTATCGAGAGGCATAATACTGTTCGACAGGTACGGTGAATACTTTAAATGGTTCGCCCCAAAGCTCATCAAGTCCTTCCATGCCTGTATCTGATCGTATAAATTTCCCGTTTTCAAGTGCACCCATAAAACACTTGCCACATTCTTTTATTAATTCATTCTCAGGACTGACACTCACTCCCATTTCTTCCAGCTCCACCATGTGTGTGAGAATATCTGAGCCACGATTCATAAGTGCGCCAGCCAGCATGGCAGCGAGCACCCGTTTTCGATATGGATCTTGTTCAGCTTCGTATGCGCTGCGCACATCATCAACCCGGTCACCCGGGGTATTGATGCCGGGCTCGGTGTGATGAAACACACGTCGAGTCAATTGATCGATTAACAGTTTTTTATGGTTTAATGTATCTGGGATATCATAATTACGGATCCAGTACCCGTCATAATAAACGCGGTCTACACCGTCAAAATTTTTAATTGTCCCGTTTGTCACTTTATCTAGCACTGTATTTAATCTCACTATTTCAATCATTAGATATCAGATTTATTTTTTGGTTCGGCATTGTTTATCAGTGTGTGAAGTCCATCACGTTAATTTGGCTATGGCACTGCGCCTGGTGAAATTAATCCTTCAATAATCATCGCTTGCTGGCGTGAATACGTCCCAGACCTGGCCGTATAGTACAACCCTAATGCCCAGAGCGGAAAATACTGACTATAGCCATGATAGCGCAGGTAAAACACCTTAGGGAAACCCGTGCCGGTATATAATTTCTCACTCCATGCCGGAGTTGATTGGTGGGTTTGAAGTAGATATTCGACGCCACGACCTACACACTCAGTATCGGCTTCCCCGCTAGCTATCAGACCTAACAGTGCCCAGGCGGTTTGTGATGGTGTACTTTTACCATTTCCTCTGAGGCCTATATCATCATATGAGCCACAATCCTCGCCCCAGCCGCCATCCGGATTCTGGATACTTTTCAACCAATGCACAGCCTTGCGGATATAGGGCAGGTTGGGGTCTTCAGACATAGCCCCGAGGGCTGCAAGTACCGACCATGTTCCATAAATATAATTAACGCCCCAACGACCATACCAACCTCCAAAATCTTTTTGGTCATGTTTGAGAAATTCAAGACCTTTTGCTATGGGTGAAAAGCCACGGTCGTACCCAAGCATGGTAAGCATTTCGATACATCTGGCGGTTAGATCAGCAGTGCTAGGATCAACTAAAGCGCCGTGATCAGCGAAGGGAATGTTATTTAAATACTCATAATGATTGTCGACATCGAAGGCACCCCATCCGCCATCAGCATTTTGCATACCGATTACCCAATTGGCCGCCTGATTAATTCGTTTAAGATGTTCCGGGTTTTTATGTGCATCATGTCTGAGCAAACACATAATGACCATACTGGTGTCATCTATATCCGGGTAAAAATCATTTTCAAACTGGAATGCCCAGCAACCACTTTCCAGCGTAGGGACACGTCTAGACCAATCACCCTTAACAAAAATTTGTTTTTCGAATAACCAGTCGATCGCCTGTGATATAGATTGATGTTCACTGTCTAGTCCAGCCTCGGCGAGGGCGCTGAGCGTCAGACAGGTGTCCCAGACCGGGGAGACGCATGGCTGTACGTATGTCACATCTTCAGATTCAATAACAAGATCTTCAATCGCATTTAATCCACGAATAAGATCAGGATCATCATCTTTACAATTTGTTAATTTCAATGCCATTACTGCATTGGCCATCGCCGGGAAAATAGCACCATTACCGCCTATGCCTTGCATATGTTGTCGGGTCCAATTTTCACATTTTTGCAAGGATTTGTTTCGAATTGTTAAAGGCATATATTGCAGTATCTTTTTTAAAACTCGATCAAACAGGTAGAAAAAACTTTTGACTATATTTTTGCTGGATATTTTATCAATATTTTTCAGCTCATCAGGATTTGCAATAAAGAGCTCCCGAATATCTTTTCCTGAATCCAGTTTATGTACTGGTTTAAAGGCCAGGATAATTAATAGAGGAACTATCACACACCGCGACCAGTATGAAACCTTATCAAGGGAGAAAATCCACCAATCGGGAAAGAAAATTATCTCTGCCGGCATGGCCGGTACAGTGCGCCATGGAAGTTGCCCAAAAAAAGCGAGGGTTATGCGGGTGAAGACATTGGAGGATTCTGCCCCACCATGGCAGAGTATCCACTTCCTGGCGCGAAGCATTTGTTCTGATGTTGTGTCGTAACCAATCAACTTCAAAGTAAAGTATGACTTTACCGTGGCACTAATATTACCCGGACCCTGTTCATAAAGCGGCCAACTTCCATCCTTCAATTGACGACTCAATAAATAGCTTTGGATACGAGGCTCTCTTTTTTTATCACGAGTACCCAGGAATTCATGTAGCAGGACGTATTCGGATGGGATGGTAGCATCGGCCTCAAGTTCAAATAACCAGTAACCTTCTGCTGCCTGTAAATTCAGTAAATCTTTTCCAGCGTTATTTATGGTATCCAGGATTGAGCCTAACTCTTTTAGTTGATCTGGTCCGGGAACAAACAGTGGCTGATTTGTTCTAATAGCGGTGACGGGTTCAGGCTTATTCATTACATTTAAATGAATAGTTGTGAAAAATTGTAGGCAAAATCATGGGGTTATCTGGTTTGATTGGGCGCGGTGTATCATTTATTTTGATATAGCTGGTAACCTAGATATTAAAATTATTGTTAATTGAGTGCGGATTGATTAGATCTGAAACACTAAATTACTCTTAACATTGTAGTTTATGTTATTAATTT
>JBNMOP010000111.1:0-7500 GCA_051275005.1 Gammaproteobacteria bacterium
AATGTCGTAATTGATGGTAGTGTAAGTATTGCAAATAATGTGAAAATAGGTCCAAATTGTTATATCAATAATGCAGATATTGGTGAAGGGAGCGTAATATTTGCAAACTCTATTATTGAAAATGCAGTAATTGGAAAAAATTGTAGGGTAGGTCCATTCGCAAGAATACGACCAGAAACTCGATTGGCTAACGATGTCCATATTGGTAATTTTGTAGAATTGAAAAAAACTGAAGTTGAAAGTGGTAGCAAGATTAATCACTTAAGTTATGTAGGTGATTGTACCATTGGCAGTAATGTAAATATTGGCGCTGGTACAATTACTTGTAACTATGATGGTGCTAACAAGCATAAAACAATAATAAAAGATAATGTATTTATAGGTTCTGATTCACAGTTAATTGCGCCAGTTGTTATAGGTGAGGGGTCTACTGTAGGAGCAGGCACGACAGTAACAAAAGATATTGAAGCTGAATCTTTAATTTATAATAAAGTTAAACATAATTTACAATCAAATTGGACACGACCTAAAAAGAAAAAGTAGATTATAAATAATATTTGTATCTTTATGCTTGGGTTTAAAATATTAATAACCTTGACTCTTGATTGCATCCGCAGCTCTAAATTATGTATTTATGAGTAAATCAAAATTTTTATTCAATTTCGATGTAAAAGAAAAGCTTGATTCTATCGTTGCAGTTAATTCGTATATTCCTGATAATTCTTTTTCCGCTGACTTTTTAGGCACTGAACGCAGTGGACATGGGATAGTTATTGGTGATGGTGACCTGATTGTTACCATAGGCTACGTCATTACTGAAGCTGAAACCATATGGATTAGTACAAAAGATTCAGGTGCTGTCCCTGGTTATATTCTTGGAAATGATTATGAGTCTGGATTAGGTTTGATCAAACCAATGTCCCGATTAAATTTACCAATTATAGAATGTGGTATGTTATCTGACTTGACTGTTGGTGATCCTGTCCTCATTGCCGGTCATGGTGGACTTGGTTATATGATGGAATCGTCTGTGTCGCAGATTGAGGAGTTTACAGGTCGATGGGAATATATTTTGGATCAAGCGATATATACATTACCTGTACATCCAAACTGGGCTGGTGCAGCATTAATTGGAGATGATGGTAGATTGTATGGCGTTGGCTGCTTGCTTATTCAGCAAGCGGAAGAAAGTGAAATGATATTAGGTCAAAATATGTTTGTCCCAATCGATACAATTATTCCAAATCTGGATGAAATAAGACAATATGGTGCTAGAAAAAAACTCCCTAGGCCATGGTTGGGGTTGTTGCTTCTGGAAGAGAAAGCAGAGCTGGTAGTAGCGGGTATTTTTACAGGTTGTCCAGCTGATAAAGCAGGGTTAAAGTTAGGTGATAAAATAGCTGCTATAAATAATAATTCTGTCTCTACTCTCTCATTATTTTTCAGAGAATTATGGGATATGGGAGATTCTGGTGTCGATATTCCATTAACTATTCAAAGGGACTCACGTGAATTAGGGATTGTAGTAAAATCAAGCGATAGGGATACATTATTTAGACGCGGATCTGTCAATTAAGCAGAATACTAAAATGAAATCACAAGTTGATAAATTACCCGCAAAAAAAAATGATATAAATTCTTTTTTAAAAAAAGTACGTGATGTTAAGAGCATGACGACATACGGAAATAAGCCGGGTAGGTTGGCATTTATAATTGATGCAACGGCAAGTAGACAACCAACCTGGGATAGCGCGAATAGAATTCAGGCCAAGATGTTTAAGGCAGTTGAAGACGTTGGTAAATTACATGTCCAATTAATATATTTTCGCGGCGTTTTAGAGTTTTATGCATCAAAATGGTATGCAGATAGTAATTCATTATCAATAGAGATGAAGGAAGTAAGTTGTCTCGCTGGGCACACCCAAATTGAACGTTCATTGAAGGAGTTATTATCAGAGACTAATCGAAAACAAGTGTCAGCTGCCGTGTTTGTTGGTGACGCATTCGAGGAGACAACCTCTGCAATTTATAATATTGCAGGTCAATTAGGTATACGTAAAATTCCTGTTTTTATGTTTCAGGAAAACTACCAGGCCGATGTGGAAAAGGTATATCGAAATATTGCCAAGTTATCAGGCGGTGCATACTGTAGATTTGATAATAATAGTGCTGACTTGCTCGCACAGCTTTTATCTGCCGTGGCGATTTATGCCGCTGGAGGTCATCAGGCACTCAGAGCATTTGCGAAGAACAGTAATCCGCAACTCCAGGAAATGACAAGACAGCTTTTAAAATAAATGTCAAAAATAATACTGCTTATTTTAATTTTGGCCGGTATAACTTTCTGGTGGCATTGGAAAAGCACTATAGATCCCAAAGAACGTAAACAACTACTGCAAAAAACCATAATAGGTAGTTTGGTTATAGTTTCCCTTTTAGCAGTAGTAACTGGAAGAATGCATTGGTTGGGCGCATTATTCGCAGGCATGTTAGCAATGCTCCGACAATATTTACCTTTAGTTATAAGATATTTCCCAATGATTACTCAGCTATACCGTAATTTTACCCCCAGGTCCCAGGCTCAAGATAAGTCTACCGTCATTACAAAATATATAGAAATGATGCTTGATCATGAGTCTGGAAAATTATCTGGTAAAGTTATTGCAGGTGAATTCAAAAATAAATTACTGGATGATTTGGACCTAACGCAACTCTCAAAACTTTTTGATTTCTGTGTGTCCCACGATATGGATTCTGCAAGATTGCTGGAGAATTATCTGGTAGACAGATTTGGCGAAAATCCGTCGAATAGTACAAATTCAAATAATAGTAATATCGCAAGTTCAACTGATGAAATGAGTCAGTCAGAGGCTTTGCAGATCCTCGGTCTGGAAGACAATCCTGATAGTGATGAAATTAACAAATCATATCGAAAGATTATGCAGCAATTGCATCCAGATAGAGGAGGCAATCAATATTTTGCCGTAAAAGCTAATCAAGCCAGACAAGTATTATTAAATAAATATGGATGACATCTGGTAAAATTGAATTAATAAAATTTTATCAGGTGTAATATTATGATTCCCAGAAATATTTTTCCATTTGTTATTATTTTTTTAACTTTAGTCAGTCAATCTATTCAAGCTGCTTCAAAAGAAGAGATAGATATTAAAATTGATTTTGCGTTAGAACGTTTCCAAAAGGAAGTCGATGCAGGAAAAATTTTTCTTGAGCGGGCTAAAGGTGTTCTTGTCTTTCCAGAAGTTATTAAGGCAGGGTTTGGTATAGGTGGAGAGTATGGGGAAGGAGCATTACGTATTGGTGGTAATTCTGTTGATTATTATAATACTGCATCGGCATCAATTGGTTCTCAACTGGGCGTGCAAATAAAAAAAATTATTCTCATCTTTTTAGATGATTCTGAATTAAAAAAATTTGGAAATAGTGATAATTGGGAGGCAGGTATAGATGGCTCAGTGGTATTAATTGATTATGGTGCTGGAAAGGACATAACCACAACAAATATTAATGATCCTATCATCGGGTTTGTAATTAATAATAAAGGGTTGATGTACAACCTGACCTTAGAAGGGACAAAAATCACAAAATTGAAAAAGTGATTTGACGCCCTCAGTTCGTTAAAAATAATTCATAAGGAAAACAATGAAAGCGATAGTATTGGAAAAAATTGGTGGGCCAGAAAATTTAATGCTAAAGGAGGTTGAAACTCCTAAACCAGGTGCTGGAGAGGTGAGAGTTGCTATAAAGGCTTCTGCATTAAATAGACGGGATCTGTGGATAACTATCGGTCTTTATCCTGGAATACAATTACCCTGTATAACGGGCTCTGATGCTGCTGGAGTCATTGATATGATTGGCGAAGGGGTAGATGCATCTTTATTGAACAAAGAGGTTGTGATCTATCCAGCCCTGGGTTGGGGTGATAATCCTCGTGCATATGGTCCAGAATTTCGAGTGTTAGGTATGCCTGAACAGGGCACATTCGCAGAGTTTATATGCATTCCTGCTGAGAATGTTTTTGAAAAACCTGCTCATTTAAACTGGGAGCAAGCAGCTGCTATTCCGGTTGCTGGAATAACTTCATGGCGTAGCGTTATTACTCAAGGCGAAATTGAAAAAGGTCACCGTGTTTTAATCACAGGTGCTGGTGGTGGTGTGGCCTCTTTTGCATTACTTTGGTGTATAAATCTTGGTGCAGATGTTTATGTGAGTAGTGGCAATGAAGATAAGCTAAACTGGGCCAAAGGTTTAGGTGCGATTGATGGTGTAAATTATAATGAGAAAAACTGTTACAAAGAATTGTCTAAGCGAGTTGGTGGGTTTGATGTAATTATTGATAGTTCTGGAGGCGATAGTATGAATGAATTATTAGGATCACTAAAGCATGCAGGTCGTTACATATTCTTTGGCGCCACTAACATGAATCCATCAGCTGGACTGGAAATGGCAAAATTATTTTTCCGTCATATTCGTATCCAGGGGACCACTATGGGGACTGCGCAAGAATTCAGTGAAATGATGGATTTCATCAACAAGAATAAAATTGTGCCAGTAATTGATCAGATTTTTTCATTAGACCAAGTTGTTGATGCACATCGCTTGATGGAAAACTACAGTCAAACTGGAAAAATTATTCTAAATCATGAGAATGCTTAGTAACTCTTGTATAACGTAACTTTGTAATATATGAAAAATTTCGCGACTGATAAATTAACAATCGGGATAATCGGTGCCGGTATTATGGGTAGAGGCATTGCGCAAATAGCCGCTCTCTCAGGAATAAACGTTATTCTGTATGACATTGAGCAATCTGCCTGTGATGATGCCATAAATTTTATTTATAAAATGCTAGATCGTGCAGTAGAAAAAGGTAAGTTGGAAATAAATAATGCCGATGTATCAAAACAGAATTTATCAAACACAATTGAGATTAAAGATCTTAAAAATTGTGACGTAATTGTTGAAGCTATAATCGAAAATTTAGATATAAAGCAGTCCTTGTTTAAAGATTTGGAATGTATTGTAAGTCCCAATTGTATTTTAACGACAAATACATCCTCCCTTTCCGTAACGTCCATTGCATCTGTTTGTGATTATCCAGATCGCGTTGCGGGGTTACATTTTTTTAATCCTGTTCCCTTAATGAAATTAGTTGAAGTGATTAAAGGAGTTAGAACTGCTGATGCTGTAATTAATGCATTATATAGTTTGGTTGTTAGATTCGGTCACAGTCCTGTAAAAGTAACTGATTCCCCAGGATTTCTAGTTAATCATTGCGGAAGAGGACTAATTACCGAAGGTTTACGTTTGCTATTTGAAAATGTAACAGACCCTCAAACAGTTGACGCTGTAATGAGAGATTGTGCAGGTTTTCGAATGGGGCCGTTTGAATTGATGGATTTGACAGGATTGGATGTAACATATCCTGCAACAGAGCAAATTTATCTTCAATATTTTAATGAAGCACGGTTAAAACCTACACCATTACAAAAACAAAGGTATACCGCGGGACTATATGGACGTAAAACCGGCGAAGGTTTTTATCGCTACAAGAATAACGAAAAGATTTTGACTAAAGAATCAGAAATCAAGCCGGAGACAAGTAATTCACAATTCTGGCTGACATCGAATTGTGATCACGCTCTTCGTAAAAAGGTTATTCACCTTTTTGTCAGTGCGGGTTGCCGATTGGATGAATCTGATAAACCCGAATCGGCTAGTATAGCTGTCGTTATTCCTTTGGGAATAGATGTTTCGACGGTAGCACTACAGGAGGGATTGGATCCCGTCAGGACTATTGGTATAGATTCCTTATTTAATTTTGATAAGCGAATAGTGCTGATGACCAATCCCGCAACTAGTGTAGATGTAATCAATGATGCAACATCAATGCTCTCAGTTACAGATAAATCGATTTCCGTAATACGCGATAGTGCAGGATTTATAGCACAGCGGATTATCGCTACAATTATTAATATTTCATGTGATATTGCGCAGCAAGGAATTGCAAGGCCTGAAGATATTGATAAAAGTGCAAAGCTGGGACTTGGATATCCAGAGGGTCCGTTAGAATCAGGTGACAGGATTGGGTCAGATAAAATTTTAACGATTCTTGATAATATGCAGGAATGTTACGGAGACATGAGATATCGGCCGAGTCCGTGGTTGCGACGACGGACCCAGTTAGGATTATCATTACTTCATGTTGAATAATTATTGCGTATATAAACTGGCCTTCTACCTTGTAGATTCTGGAGTTAGTAAATGAGTGATGCATATATATATGATGGAATCCGTACTCCTTTTGGAAGGCTAGGCGGGGTACTCGCAAATATGCGGCCAGACAATTTGTTGGCATTGGCCATTAAATCTCTTGTAGAGAGAAATTTCGTAGTTGGAGAACTTTTGGAAGATGTTATTGCAGGAAATACCAACCAGGCCGGTGAAGACTCTCGAAACATTGCGCGAAATGCCGCGCTATTGTCAGGTCTTCATCTATCGGTTGCTGGAATTACTGTCAACAGGCTTTGCGGTAGCGGTGTTTCAGCAGTTCTGGATGCAGCACGTGCAGTTAGGTGCAATGAAGGTGAATTATTTGTTGCTTGTGGTGTTGAGAGTATGAGTCGAGCGCCATGGGTCATAGGAAAAGCTGAGTCAGCTTACTCACGAGATCAGAAAATGTTTGATTCAACACTGGGATGGCGTTTCCCAAACAAAAATCTGACAGGCGTTTATGGCGCTGAAAGTAACACTGAAACAGCTGAGAATATTGCCACAGAATTCAAAATAACCCGTAAAGAGAGTGATATTTTTGCTTTGGCATCTCAACAGAAATATGAAGTTGCAAGATTATCCGGTTTTTACCGGGAAGAAATATTAACAATTGACGTACCGGCTGCTCATAGAAAGGATGCTGCGATTTTAGTAGCAGAGGATGAACATCCTCGTCCAGAGACCACTATCGATAAACTTGGCACTCTAAATCCTTTATATGAAGGGGGAGTCGTTACAGCCGGTAATGCCTCCGGCATTAATGATGGTGCAGCCGCATTACTGGTTGGAAATCGTATTGTAGGCGAAAAACTTGGTCTGAAACCACGAGGTAGAGTTATTACAGGTGCAGTTGTAGGTGTTGAGCCACGGGTTATGGGATTAGGGCCCGTGCCAGCAACACGTAAAGTATTAGAGCGTTCAGGATTGAGCCTGGATGATATGGACGTAATAGAGATTAATGAGGCATTTGCTACTCAGGTATTAGGTTGTCTAAAGCAGATGAAGCTGCCCTTTAATGATGAGCGTATTAACCCAAACGGTGGTGCTATAGCCATCGGGCATCCACTTGGAGCATCTGGGGCACGTTTGGTACTGACTGCACTGCGTCATTTAGAAAAGACCAATAAACGCTATGCACTCGTTACGATGTGCATAGGAATAGGTCAAGGAATTGCAACAATAATTGAAAGAATAGATGAATAAGAT
>JBNMOP010000112.1:0-8949 GCA_051275005.1 Gammaproteobacteria bacterium
AGCGACCCGGATTCTGGTGGCTATTTGAGGCCGGCACCGGGACCAATCCCAAGTACTTCAAACACCCGGGAGAAATGCTAATCGGCAGTAATCTTTCGGAACGTAATGCAGGGGGCGTGATCCATTGGTCATTTGGCGCAGAGGTTAAAAACGGGCCGGAACCCGACAAGGAAAAATCCGCCCGTTCGCCCAGTGCACTGGATTTTGGCAAGGATCAACAGCTACCTATTGGCCATGCCATGCATAACCATACACTCATGCCAACTTATCAGATCCGTCTTCGCGATAGCGGTAACTGGCAGACCCTGATCGAACATGGCCAGATCATGGCCAGCCGTGACCCAGAAGTTCGCGCCATCGCGTCTCGTTATGGCAATCCCGATGAAATTCTCCGACGTGACTGGATACCGGAAATTCCAGGTATCACGGCACCTGGAAATTATGATAACGACTATTCATCTGATCCAGGGACACACTGGATTCGATGGGCCAATAGTATTTTTGATGGGACCAATAAGTATCTGGGGAATTGACTTTGATGAGGAGTGAGGAGTGAGGAGTGAGGAGTGAGGAGTGAGGAGTGAGGAGTGAGACATCCTGATTCGGCGAATGGTAATTGCAATAATTTAATTAATAATAGACAGGATTTACAAGATTTACAGGATTAATAATAAAATATTTTTCTCATCGATACATATATTAAATCTGTACTCAAAAATTAACTAATAGCATCACACCTTACAATTTTTATCTTGTAAATCCTGTCCATTAATTTTTTGGAATACCGAGGATGATGATATTCTCTTCACCCCTCTCACCCCTCACCCCTCACTCCTTACCCGTTCTCCTCACCTAAAACGTCCCACTGAGACGAAGCACCAATTCTCTACCGCCATTTCTGTCTCTCTGTATAAAACTATCAACGGCAGTTAGATCCCTCTGACCTGCATAAATAGTCCGATCTCTGGTTTCAATAGTCTTAAAGAGACGGTTAATCTCAAATCGTATTTTAATATCCAGCCATCTTGTTGTTTCAATAAATAAGCTACTATCGATTCCTTCATTCAGTATCTCCAATTCATTGACCCTGAAGAAGGGGCGATTGCTTCGGGTCACCATAGTCCAACCCCATGAGACACGAGATGTCTGGAAGTCCTGACGATAATCCAGACCAAGGCCAAATTTATTTTCATTTCGAAGAAATGAAAAATCAGTTGGTGCCACAAATAACGGTTTACTGGAAAGAGCACGTCGCTCATCTGTGACCGGATCGGTTACGGTAGAGTCCTGCCAGCGGGCTTTGATGTCCAGCCTGGCACCAGTCAATGCCATCCAATCCAATGGCAGCGTACCTTCCAACTCCATTCCCCAACGTCGACCGCTACCGATATTACCCGGTGCCTCGAAGGTTTCCGATAATGGTAGTAAGTCTTCTACATCGGAAATCCAATGGTGAAATGCCCTAAGCGTTACGACAGCAAATTCACCAAATCGTTTTTCATGACTGAGTTCTGTAACCCAGGTCGCTTCAGGTTTTAGGTCAGGATTACCCAGTGCCAAATCGTCATCTTCAAACACAGTGGCACTAACAAAATCGCCAAAATTTAATTGCGAGACCTCTCTGGCAATACGTAGTCGAGATTGCTGATCCGGCGAGGACGAATAGGTAAGTAAAGCCTCGGGCTTAATAAAGGTAAAGGTACGTTCTAATTCAGCGTCACCGGTTTGAGTGATGGTTGAAACCTCTGCACCCATCCCATAGGCGATTTCGAAATTACCAATATTCCAATTGTCCTTGATCAGAAAATCACCTCGCATCTCTTCAACACGGGTGTTGGCACCAGGTACAGGAACATTTATCAGTCCAGCACCCGTATCCTCGGTTTGTTGCAGGGAACCATCCAGAGAATTAAATGCCCCTTCAAGATTAACCTGCAAAGTGTGGTCGGTCATTCCAGTCCAATCCAGCTCTACCCTACTAATGATCTCCTTGCTTTGCTTTTCACTTACCGCTGATCGAAATGCAGTTTGTGTCCCCATGAAATCTAACGTTCGTTGTGTAGATAGATTATTGTCTTTTTGACGTGTGAATAATAAAATAGCTTTGCCATTCAGTTCATTATAAATATTACGCTCTGCATCCAATCCAAATTCAAATTGTTTAGTATCCACTTCATCAAGAAACGATTCATCTCTTGGTATTTCCATTGCAACCTGGGGTACACGAATAGAAAGCAAATCCCCATCAGTACCAATATCACCATATTTAATATTTGTCTGATACAAAGTACCATTAACTTCCGTTGCGGCACTAAGGTTCAGATAATATTCAATTCCACTACTAAGAACATCATCAGTACGTGCCTCGGTTAATGCACGTTGACTATTAAAAAGTTCATCCGTCCCCACATCTCCAAAAATTATCCGTCGCGTTTCAAAGCCCAGGTTATAGTCTATTTCCCGCCAGCGATTAGATAAGGAAATGCTGCCTCCCGGTCCGTAAGGTTTTGGCTCCAGATTTTTTTCAATAAACATATTCCAACGTACAGATGCCTCTGAGCCGACACGTAAATGAACATTAGCAACGATAGAATAGCCGCCCATGTCAATACCTCGCACCTGACCTCTGATTATCTCAATATATTCAATATTACTCGCCGGGATCCGACTTAGAATAGTAGAGACTAAATCCTGTTTGGCACTGGGACGACGGTCATTAATTAAAATATTACCTGCGGCCCCACCAAAACCTCGTTTATCATCCCCTGCATCTAGTTGAAAACCCGGCAAGACATTGACCATATCCAGTGCGGTATTGGGCTGATATCTTTGAAAAAAACTGGTTGGATAGTTAACAATTTCATCTGTGTCATTTGGAAGATGCGAATCAGCAACCACCTCCAAAGAAAGAATGTGCGAGCTCAATACTAAAATAAACATTAATCCATATCTCTTAAAAACTACCAATATATACTCCTTTTTTCAATGTTCTTTTCCGGGGTAAATTTTACAAAGATTATTTAAAATTTGAGACATCAGGAACATCTATAGATTGTTCCTGATCCAAAAAATTTTGCATATACTACCTGAACTAAATAGAGTATGAATGGTTCAAAATATGAAAATAACTAGGAAATTATTTAATATGGCATTATTAACAAGGTCTTTTATCTCCGGGATATTTTTATCCGCTTTTTTAATTAGTAGTTCTAATCATACAACCGCCCTTGATCTGGATGTGCCTTATGTAGAATCACCAGATGAAATTGTAGAGGTTATGATGAACATCTCCGACATTGGGCCAACTGATTACGTTATAGATCTTGGTACCGGAGATGGACGAATAGTAATCGCTGCTGCAAAACGTGGCGCAAAAGGATTCGGAGTTGACCTGGATCCTGAACTTATTGCAGCAGCGAAGGCAAATGCTGAAAAAGAAGGTGTGTCTGACAAAATTGATTTTATAGTACAAGATCTTTTTGATACAAACCTCAGTCAGGCCACAGTAATTACCTTATTTCTAAATGAAGAGGTTAATCTTAAATTGCGCCCTACTCTTCTTAAACTGAAACCCGGTACCCGCATCGTTTCTCATAACTTTGATATGGGAGATTGGAAACCGGATCGCTATCAACAGCTTATCAGAAATAACAAAGGCAATTTCCTGATGCATGATATATTTTACTGGGAAGTACCATCTAATAACTGATGTTGGTCACTAACTGATCGCATAGATTCTATCTCATAAAAAAACCGGGGCATACCTTAATGGTATACCCCGGCTGTAACGTATTACTTACTTATTGAAATTTATAATTGAACGTCAGGGCAATGGACTTGACCTGATTCGTTCGCAGGTTCTCGCCACCCAGCTCTGCAATATCAGAGGTTAATTCCGGACGAAACGTATTCCTTGGCTCCAGCAGGTTACGCAGTGCCAAACCAACACGCCACTTATCGTTCATTTCACCAATGCCTATATGCAGGTTGAGATCCGCTGCGCCCCTCTGGATATTAGACTTGTCAAATTCACGAAAGTCTGAGAAATAAGAACTCTGGTACGTCACGAGTGCACCCGTGTCTATCTTGAGCCCCTTAAATGGTACCCAATAGTCGAGACCATAGGTAATTCCGAACTTGGGCGCAAAGGCCGCCGTCTGACCAGCGCGGTCAATTACTGCGACATCGATGTCATCCGGGTCGGTACCTATGGGTAGTGAATTACCATCATCGTCAAAGAACGCACAACCTGATTCTGCGGCCGTACGCACTTCGTGCTCGGTACAGTTGGCATTGGGAAAGTAGGTAAACGCACTGTCCAGGTAACTCAGATTCACACTCATGTTCAGCTGTTCACTCCATGCAAACCCAGCACTCAGTTCAAATCCCTGGGCCCGCTGCTTACCAATATTGATGACCTGGGTGCCCTGGTCATCGGTACCCACTGAGGTAACCGTGGTGGCGATCAAGTCATCAAAGTCCACGCGGAACAAGGTGGACTGAAAGCGACCCCGGCCGTCCAAGAAACTGCCGCTAGCACCCAGTTCGTAAGTTTTGCTGGATTCCGGGTCGATCAATAATTCTTCGATCCCTCCTGGAGGTGAATCGGTTATGTCTGGCTGAGAACCACCGAAGCCCAGATCATATCCACCCGCCTTGAAGGCCGTGGCGTACTTGAAATACGTGGATAGCTGATCCGTGGGCCGGTAACGCAAGACGATCTGCGGGTCCCAATTGTCCCAGGACGTTAGACCTTTGCTTACATCAGCAGCTGGATCAATAACGAGATCGTTGAGGTTATCCCACTGCTCACCCGCACGCTGGCCTAGACTAAATGGGGTCATGCCCACTGCAGCGGTGTATGGGCCGCGCCAGGTGGAAGGGGTATCCCTTTCACCACCACGTGGTACAAACCAGAGGTTGTCAGTATTGACGCTGCGGTTTTGTAGGCTATTCGTCAGGAACAACGCATCTTCCTGGGCGATCCTTCTGGCCTCTGGCTCCACGCCAGCGACACATTCCGTTCCCAGAGAGTCTATATCCTGTACCGGAATGCCACCCCAGTCGTTAGTGTCACCACGAAAGTTTTCATCGGTATTGCCCGCACCATCACCCCGGCAGGGCGTCACATCAAAAATCCAGGCGGAGTTATAACTCCGCAGTGTCGGATCCTTCTTCGCCTTTGAATAACGAACCCCCACATCCAGAGACAGCTGGTCTTCGTAGAAGTTATAGGTCACATTACCGAAATAACTGGACCACGTGGCGTTCTGGTAGTTGTCATTCATGCGATTGCCAAACCGGATCTCGGAGCGATAGTCGACGGTGGTGAAATTCAGTTTTTCCTTCTGTATGAAGGCCCCCACCATCCATTCGATAGCACCGCCACCAAAGGACGAGATTCGCAGTTCTGAACTCTTCTGCTCGTAGTCCTCAATCCTACTACGGATGTTCTCCACGTAGGGAGTATTCCGGCCCACGGAGGCATCCGTGTATAAACTGTCCATGTAGTTATTGGTCCACGCCACATTGATACCATTATCGAATTCGTAATTGAGTTCCAACTGGACATTCATCGGTGACTGTCTCTGTCCGTCCTGGTAACCGTTACCGTGGGCAACACCTGTACCATTCCCCCTATAGCCGAGGAAATCATCACCAGGTAAAGGTGCTAGCGTTACCGGATCCATACCAAACCTGGTTGCGTTATTCTTAACGTTGATACCGCCACCGGCCAAGGTATTGAGGTATCCCGCCGATGCTGCCCGAATATCCATAAAACCGGAGTCGGTATCACGGGTTCTTATACCAAACGTCGGTTGCTCATAGGATGTTGTCTGACCGGTATACGCGCCTCCCACACCGCAATCATCCACAGGTATGTGCGGCGTCGCGAAGCCAGTACCGCCTTCGTCATAATCTATCCACACAGCAGTGGGATCACTCTCAACAGCGCCTAAGTTCGGCGCACTGAGCGAACCTCTACGTTCAAAACGGTTAGGGTATTCGCCTGCACGACGACAGACCCTGTCAGTCCCCTGCCATGCCTGGGAGGCAAGCTCAAGTTTGGAATAGACAGACAGCTTATCGGTGGGCTGCCACGCAAAAGACAGTCGACCACCAAAGAAATTACGGTAGCCCATAGGGAAACCCGTGACGGCATCTCTGATGTGACCGTCTCTCGTGCTATACTGACCAGCCACGCGAAAAGACAGGGTATCCGTGATGGGACCGCCAATCGCGGCCTCGAGTTCATGATTCCCCATCCGTTTGTATTGACTCCAGTCACCTGCCATACCCGTCTCGGCATTGACATAACCGTCCCAGGTATCCGTTGGACGGGTACTGACAATACTCAGGGCACCACCGGTGGCGTTCAAACCAAAGTGAATTGGCTGTGGGCCTTTCAGTATCTCCACACGCTGTGTGTCCATGAATGCGATGGCACCCATAGAGCCCTGTCCCAGGTTGACGTTATCAAGAAACAACGGGATGGCCGAGTCGTTGGCCCAGTTACGGCCGACAGTACCAAAGCCGCGAATAAACGTGTCCGAACCCTGGTCTCCACCTTCGTTTACGAAGACACCGGGTGTAAATGCCGTCATTTCCTCGAGGGTGTTAAAACCTTCTCTCTGAAGCGTTTTCGCGGAAACTACGTCGATAGCTATCGGAACGTCCTGTAGAGACTGCTCACGGCGCTGGGCGGTTACCACAATCTCTTCCAGAACCTGTGCCGGCAAGATTGTCGGCGTAGCCAATAACAAGGTTGAGATTACTGCGACGAATGCAGTGTGAATCGATGTATGTCTAAATTTCAAATATGTATTTAATAACATTTCGCCCCCTTTGGGATTGGTTTTTTAAAGTAAAAAAATCTTTTTAAAAATTAAACTCTTACTGACTTGATATAGATTTACTCACCCCTTTAATAACTAATATAATTGATAATACGAATTTTTAATAGTATACTATAATATAGTATACTATTAAAAAAATATCAAGTTAATTTTGTATTTAGATGCTTGACCGGTATTAAAAATTGAAATGATATATATCGAGACTAATAAAACAGGTATGAATACAAAGACAAACAAATCCATAGCAACTGGACAAGGCTTAACGCCATTGAACGTAGCATTTTTAATTGATTCTACGTTACAAGCTGGATGCTGCTCTGGAATTAGTAAGCTCAATCCCCCCCCCAAAGATTATGCTTGAGCGCTTAGGCTACCATAGATAAATGTCAAAACACACGAAAAATGGTGATGCAAATCAGATAGCTAAAATTCTAATGGATCTAACCAGTGGCGAAGACCCTTATCAGGGAAAAAACCCCATGGCAGTAGAGCTAGGAAGGCTTGGAGGGCAAAAAGGCGGGAAAGCCAGGGCAGAAAGCCTGTCCTCCGAACGCAGAATAGAGATAGCTAAACACGCTGCAAAAGCTCGGTGGGGGAAAGACGGGTAATATCATCCAAGTTGTTCAGTCCCGGCGACTTTAACCGAATAAAAAAATCTAACGGCAGAGAAACACGGACTTAGGCTGACTTACTTTATTCATTATGCTCGTGGGCTTGAGTTGATTTGAGCAGATCCCCATAAAGTGACATCTGTTCTAAATAAGAATCCATCAGGTCAAACATGTAAGCACCTATACCGTCTTCATGTAATTCTGACTCAAAGGCCTGTGAATTTTCTAAAGAATTGATATGCTCGACCAATGCCATGGTTGTCTCTATTGCCATATTTGCCGATACCGAGCGCCCTGCTCTGGGGTGTTCATGGAGTTCCTTGTTGTTACGAATATTGATGCCGTCTTCTTTGAAATGCCCCAGCAAATCGTCGAGTTCTTCCTGTAAGTCGGCCAGTGTTTTCTCAAGCAAGACAAGTTCCTGGTCTGGCCAACGCGGCACAGCACGTCTGGCGAGCACGACATCTGATATCACTTTCTTGACGTGTTTAATATTGACTATTACTAAATCATTTTTATTGTCGATGGTAAAATCATTCCAGTCCATGTCGCCATGGGCGAAGGTATTGGTAAGGAAAATAAATCCAGAAATGTATAGAAATCCCTGACATGAAATTTTTAAGGCGTTTGTCTTCATGTTTTTTCTCCGGACTAAATATTAAAACCAAAATTACGAGGTGACAGACTAAAACTGGCCGGTTGTTGTCAACCGGCCAGAGTCAAATTACAGCTGTATTTAGCAGGGTCTATAATTCAATCTGCAGATGCAACTGGTATATCCGCTGCAGGTTCAACGGCAACAGGCGCATCAGCATCTGACCATACCAGATCACCATCGATAAACGTCATGGTTACCTTGTTATTGTGGATCTCTTCATCGGACCCGGAGAGATAATCCTTGTCCAGAACGATGAAGTCCGCGTACTTGCCGGGTTCCAGGCTACCAGTCAATTTATCTGAAAACATTGAGAAAGCAGACATGATTGTCACCAACTTCAGGGCAACTACCCGGTCTACTGCCTCATTTGGTGCGATTATTTCACCTGTCTTGTCATTTCTACGAGTGACTACCGCCTCTATCCCTTCAAAACCACCGAACTCAACAGCAACGTTTACCCCTGCATCCAGTGGGGATTTAATTGGGGCGATGATAGAACGATCTCCACCCAGATAACGATCCACAAAACCCGGTTCATCATTGAAGGCACGGTGCGGGTCTACCACCAAGGTGAAGTTATATTTCTTGGCAATATCGAACATCCGCTGGTCATGACCCAGCGCGGTGCCGTGGGCAAAGGTATGCCGCATAGAACGTACCCGCTCCAGGGTCAGGTCACGGTTTACATCCATGGCCTTTTGCACATACTCTGCTGCGATAGTAATCTGGCCCGGTCCAATCCCGTGCATACCGACAAAGCGCCAGCCCGCCTGTAGCGCACCCACCAACAATGCATGTGTTGATGCCGAGCTTATATCAGAAC
>JBNMOP010000113.1:0-8874 GCA_051275005.1 Gammaproteobacteria bacterium
CTTTATGAAATATCACGGGCGTGGAAAATTAAACAGTTTGAACCAGCATACTGAAGAATATCTTTGGATATGAAATTTATGTCTTTAGCGACACCCTCAAAAGCCAGTATCCAATAGATAAATTAACTTTTTTCCTTTCATTCCGGAAAATGCGTAGCATTTGTCCGGAATCCAGCTTTACATAATTTGGTTACTTAAATTAAACCAAATACGAATCTATCTGACCTCCCACCTCATTAGTCTCATAAAAGGCGATGATCAACTCTTCTAACTCTTCACGACTGACGTTAGTTGAGTTTTTATTTGTGATGAGGAAATACAAGTATGATACCGCGATGAAATGATCTACGTGATTGTCGTCCATGCTTTTTCTCTCCTTTCGTTGTACCTGGGAGGGCATTGTTCAAGTTAATTATGACAAGTATGTTAAGAATCCAGGAATAATCAGATATTTAGTAAATTTATATTAAAATATTTTAGTAATATTGCCCCCATTTTTTCCTTTGAATCTATAACTTCCTTAATCTCCTCACCATCTTCATCAATGGTAAAAGTTTCATCTGTCAGTGTGAAACGTCCTTTCGCTGTTGCCAGGGTACAAAGAGGTTGTTTGGTAAACACCGAAGCTGAAGAAGTTTGGTGGTAGTGGCACATGACTTTAAACTCTTCTAAATGGCGATGTGCGGTTGAAAACACAAATCGGGGAGTCCATTCGCTCTCCTCCTTTTTATAGAAAAGTGCAAACTCGTTATTACCATATACACCAACCTTATAGCGGATACCTTCCGATTGAGAAATCACATCACCCGGGATAGGCATGGGGTCACGTACAGATTGACCATTGCCCACATCTACCAAATAGTTCTCTTCTAATTTAACCAGTAAGGCCATATGTGAATAACCGGGGCTGATACCATCACTTATCATCATCCGCGCGGCCATGATCGACACATCAAAACCGATCTCTTTTAACAACTCATAAAAAAGGGCATTACTCTCGTAGCAAAACCCACCTCGATTATTTATGACAATTTTTTCATAAAACAGGTCAGCATCGAGGATGATTTTTACATTTGCATGGATATCAAGGTTTTCAAAGGGTACATTATATAAATAGGCATGCTGCAGGTTAGACAGGACCTTCAGATTTACATCCAGTGGGCCTACATAGGCAATACGATTTAGAATTTTTGTAATGTTCAAAACAAGAGACCCCCTCAGAATCAGACATCAGTATATCAAATGAGAAGACGTAAATATGAATTAGACAAGATTTACAAGATTAACAAGAAAAATAAAAATAATTATTTAAATGCTATCAGCGGATGGATATCAAATACTTATGCATATATTTGAATTAATAATCCTGTTAATCTTGTAAATCCTGTCCATTATTGCTTTATTCCCTCTCCCTAATCTCCTCTCTCTCAATCAGTGCTTTTTATTTCTTACCATATCAGCGAAAATCACCACCTAATAATTTTACATTCCTTTAAAGAGATAAATACATGTCAAAAAACCTGATCCTGGATTTCGAACAGAACGAATCCCGACCTATCCATGAATTTTCCGAGCAGGCCTATCTGGACTATTCCATGTACGTCATTCTCGATAGGGCATTGCCTCATATCGGCGACGGCTTGAAACCAGTACAACGACGCATCATTTACGCAATGTCTGAACTCGGACTGAAAGCCGGCGCCAAGTTTAAAAAATCTGCCCGCACCATTGGCGATGTTATCGGTAAGTTCCATCCCCATGGTGACTCGGCATGTTATGAGGCCATGGTATTGATGGCGCAGGAGTTTAGTTATCGTTATCCATTGGTAGACGGCCAGGGCAATTGGGGTTCCATGGACGATCCAAAATCCTTTGCTGCAATGCGTTATACCGAGGCGAAGCTGCGTCCCTATGCCGATGTATTATTGGGGGAAGTGGCGCAAGGGACTGTTGATTGGTCGCCTAATTTTGATGGCACCCTTGAAGAACCAAAACTATTACCTGCACGCCTGCCCAATGTATTGTTAAACGGTACCACGGGTATCGCCGTGGGTATGGCTACCGACATACCGCCTCATAACTTGAGGGAAGTCGCCAGTGCCTGTATCCGTCTACTGGATGAACCGAAGGCCACTGTGAAACAATTAATGGAACACATCAAGGGACCTGATTACCCAGTCTACGCTGAAATGATCACCCCCAAGGCCGAGATCCATCAGATGTACGAGACCGGTCACGGCTCCATCAAACTGCGTGCTGTATGGGAAAAAGAAGAAGGCAACATCATTATTACCGCCTTGCCGTATCAATGCTCTGGTAGCAAGGTGTTAGAACAAATCGCCGCACAGATGACAGCGAAAAAATTACCGATGGTCGAAGACCTGCGCGATGAATCCGATCATGAGAACCCCACACGTTTGGTTATCATCCCTCGTTCTAATCGGGTAAATATGGAAGACCTCATGTCGCATCTGTTTGTTACCACGGATCTTGAAAAGAGTTATCGGGTCAATCTAAACATGGTGGGCCTGGATGGTCGTCCCCGTGTGAAAAATTTAAGAGAGATCGTTACGGAGTGGTTGCAGTACCGTACCCAGACCGTCACCCGCCGACTGCAATATCGATTGGATAAGGTTGAAGCCGACATGCATCTTCTTGAAGGTTTGATGATTGCCTATCTCAATATCGATGAAGTTATCAGAATTATCCGTCAGGAAGACGAACCAAAAAATGTGTTGATGAAGAAGTTTAAACTGTCCGATCTGCAAGCCGAATCCATACTAAATTTACGATTGAGAAAACTTGCCAAGCTGGAAGAATTCAAGATCAAGGGCGAGTTGGATGAGCTCGGTAAGGAACGTAAATCGTTAAAACAGATACTGGATTCCAAAACTCGCCTGAAATCATTAATTAAAAAAGAGATCAGCGCTGATGCAGCGGCCTATGGCGACGACCGACGTTCACAACTCAAAGAACGCGGTGAGGCCAAGGCCATTAGCGAATCAGAACTCATGCCTACCGAACCACTTACCGTTATCATTTCTGAAAAAGGCTGGGTACGCACTGCCAAGGGCCACGAGATCGATGCCGAGACCTTAAGCTATCGCGCAGGGGATGAATTCAAACAATCTGCGCGGGGCAAGAGTAATCAACTCGCAGTATTCCTCGATTCCACGGGAAGATGTTATACCCTGGCCGCACACACCTTTCCTTCAGCACGGGGTAACGGAGAACCTATATCCAGTCGAGTAAAACCACCAGATGGTGCAGTGTTTGCCGGGGTAATGTTAGGTGAACCCGATGAGATCTATCTAATTGTTAGTGACGCCGGTTATGGCTTTAAAGCAAAACTGGAAGATCTATATACTAAAAATAAAAATGGTAAGGCCATCTTAAGTGTACCCAAAGGGGCAGGGGTGTTGTCTCCCGCCTTAGTTTACGACCCTAAGGAAGACTTTATTGCCGCCATCAGTAATATTGGTCGTATGTTGGTAATGAATATTGCTGAATTTCCATTACTGGCTAAAGGTAAGGGTATTAAGCTAATTCAAATACCCACGGCAAAACTAAAGACCAGGGAGGAATATGTGGCAGCCGTGGTCTGCTTCAGCGAAGGCGACTCATTAATCTTAAGAACAAAGAATCAACACCTCTCCCTTAAGCCCAGTATTATTGATAATTTCTACGGTGAGCGTGGAAGACGCGGAAACATGTTGCCGAAAAATTATCGAAAAATAATCAGCCTAAGTGTAGATCGTGATGAAAAACCGGAATAAGCCCTATTGAGTTTCGTAAAAACGGCTATACATTAATTATGATGTAGTAGACGTGGCATGCTTCTGTATGGGGAATACGTTATTATTGCAATCTGGCAAATGTATTATTTCATTAAAACCACATGTCATTGATAAATTTTACGGGGAAAGGAATCGACGAGATAACATGCTTCATAAAGGATTCCGTCAGATATCCGGCATAACCGTCGTCCGTAAACGAGGTGAGGAATAAACCTGTAATGGGAGTTGAAAATTACAAAAATATTTTTGTAATTAACAAAAAATAAGAGGTATATAAAATGGAAATTTCAACAATCGTCTTTTTAGTGATCATTGCAGTATCAGTTTTCTATGGTATTAATATTTTTAATCAACTGGTCACATTAAAAAATAGATATAAAAATGCATTTGCACAAATCGAGGTTCAATTAAAGCGACGATACGATTTAATTCCAAACTTGATTGAAACAGCCAAGGGTTATCTCACTCACGAACGTGAGACATTAGAGGCAGTAATCTCTGCGCGTAATACGGCATCACAGTGTCTGCAAGCGGCAGCAGGTGATCCGGGTGATGCAGGAGCCATGAAGGGATTAAGTGGTGCGGAAGGTGCACTGACTGGGGCTATGGGACGGCTAAATGTTGTTATGGAAGCGTATCCGGATCTAAAAGCAAATCAAAACATGATGCAATTAAGTGAAGAGCTTACCACCACTGAAAATAAAGTGGCTTTTTCCAGACAGGCCTTTAATGATCAGGTTATGGCATACAATATCTACAAACAACAATTTCCCGCAACAATATTTGCAGGAATGTTTGGCCATAGCCAGGATGCAGTACTGTTGGAATTTGAAGATAGTGAAGCGATACAAGCTGCGCCAAAAGTGTCATTTTAAAAAGCCGCAATGAATTATTTTGAAGCCCAGGACTCAGCGCGAAAGATCACTTCGCGATTAGTTTTCTTTTTTATTCTTGCCGTCCTGTCGCTGATAGTCATCACCAATGTAATGGTCATGTTTGTTTTTGGCTATTTTAGTCCAGAGAAACAAATTAGTTTTGACTGGGAAACATTTTGGATGGTGGGCGTCGCGATAACTGTGGTGATCACGTTTGGTAGCATGTATAAAACAATGATCTTGTCCGCTGGCGGGCAAGTGATTGCCGAATCATTGGGCGGGAAACTTATCTCTGCAAATACGAGTGATCATAATCTCAAGAAAACATTAAACGTGGTGGAAGAGATGGCAATCGCATCAGGGACACCTGTTCCGCCGGTTTATTTGTTGGAAGGTGAAACAGGAATCAATGCATTTGCAGCAGGATTTACTCCAAGTGATGCCGTAATTGGTGTCACCCGAGGCACTGTCGATCAACTTAATCGTGAAGAGTTGCAAGGTGTCATCGCCCATGAATTCAGCCATATACTAAACGGCGACATGCGTCTAAATATCCGTTTAATGGGCATACTGCATGGCATATTACTCATTGGACTGATCGGTTATTTCATATTGCGCTCAGCTGCATTTTCAGGACGTCGTCGAAGTTCAAACGATAGCAAAGGATCTGGCGGTATATTGGGTTTGGCAGTTGGTTTAATGGTGATCGGATTTGCCGGGACATTTTTCGGTAACATTATAAAGGCATCAGTAAGTCGCCAACGAGAATATTTGGCCGATGCCTCAGCGGTTCAATTCACCCGTAACCCGGATGGACTTGCAGGAGCGTTAAAAAAAATTGGTAGTAAAAGTATTGGTTCTGTCTTAAATAACCCTACAGCCCCAGAAGTTAGCCATAGTTTTTTTGCAATGGGTGTGAGCGGATTTCTAACATCGCTGTTTTCAACCCATCCTCCCCTTGATGAACGGATTAAGAAAGTTGATCCACAGTGGGACGGTAAATTTCCGATCTTGCAAGATTCAGTAAATGTTGAGGAAGATAAAGTAGAAACAGGTGCAAGTAAGGATCGTGCAAAGACGTTTATCAATACCATCGCCACGGGCGTAGCAATTGAAGCCGCGGTTAAAAATTTAAACCAGGCAGGTCAGCCTAACGAACAGCAGTTACAGTATGCGCAGTCACTCATCCAACAAATACCACCCCAATTAATAAACGCTGCACACGAACCCTATGGTGCCAGGGCCATCATTTATTCCCTTATATTGGATAAAGACGCCAGTATTCGGCAGCAACAAATGTCTACATTAAAAGAATTTGGTGACTATGGCATTTATGAGCTAACCGCTACATTGCAATTAGAAATTGAAAATTTGGACGCCTATATTCGTTTGCCGCTAATTAATATAAGCCTGCCTGCGTTAAGAGAGATGTCACTCGCGCAGTTCAAGCTATTTCGGAAAAATCTTATATTGTTAATAAAGATGGATTCAAAAATAGATTTGTTTGAATGGACGCTGCAAAAAATATTAATTAAACACCTGGACGCTGCATTTTTAACACCCAAACCCAGTCAGTCAAAATACTCCGGGCTACAGCAACTGAATAAGGAAATTGAATTGTTGTTATCTGTACTGGCATATTCCGGTAATACTGATAAAAATAAAATAAAACATGCCTTCGCCGAAGCGACAGATCAGGCGAAAATAAAAAACATAAATCTATTACCCAAAACAGAGGTCGCCCTTACTAAATTGGATGAAGCGTTAGATAAATTAAACATGTTGAAACCATTACTAAAGCAGACCTTACTCAATGCATGTTTGGTTTGTGCAAGTGCCGATGGAAAGATTGTCCCAATTGAAATGGAGTTAATGCGGGCTATATCAGATACACTCGATTGTCCGATGCCAATACTTATACCTGATAGTTAACGGTTTGTTGTTAGATTAAAATAGAGCAGGAGATAACGTAAATAAATTTTCAGGTGAAATCGATGAATAATTCGCGGTGTAGTAGAAGCAAAGAGGATGTTGTTGGTTTCAAAGCAGGGCTATAACTTCATCCCTTTTTGTTCTGGTTGCCAGCGGCTGATATTCAACTCGCAATTACCTATCCCAAGGTTATGTAACCATTTCACTACTGCGTCCAGGTTTGTCCAGGTCTTGAGCTTACCTTTTAGGGTATTGACCGTAGTAACCCCTGTTTGTGTTGCCGCCTCAATCCGAAAAAAACTACCTTCACCTATAATAGAAATACGTTTAATTGCACCCGCTTCAATTAATGCTCTGAGGATATTAATGTTCATTATCGTTCCCAAAGAAAGTTTGTTGTTGTGGAATACGAATACCTACTTCTCTGCAATATTTTCTAATTAAAAATTCAACAAAATTGGCGATACTGCGATGTTCATTCTCCGCTGCAATACGCACCGCATCTTTTATACCAGGATCGATACGTAGATTGAGAGTTGATGTCTTATTGGCAGCCATATTTATATTGTATTGTTAAACGCGTTACATTGTAACGCATATGTAGTTGAATACAAGTATTGGTAATAACTGTACCTCCATTACCTAACTACCTCATCACGGTAAATGACGGCATAAAGTATGAACTTCGGTTGGAATCTACTATTAATAACGCGCTGTTATGCTGGAAAAGTCGTACCTAAACTTATCAGCAGCAATAAAAAAAGGCAGGTAGCACAGTATCCCTGTGCCACCTGCCTTTAATAAAAGTGACTAGCGGACTATGAACTCAACGCGGCGGTTTTGTGCACGGCCCGATGCAGTGTCGTTGCTTGCTACCGGGGACCCTTCACCTCTGCCCACAGCAGTCATTCGACTACGACTAATACCATTTGCAGACAGGTAATCTACAACCGATTGAGCACGATTTTCAGACAAATTCATGTTGTAGCTGTCAGGACCTCTGTCGTCGGTATGTCCAACAACATTAATATTGACACTGGAGTTTGCCCTTAACATTTGCACGCCTTCATTTAACCTGGTCTTAGCAGCATTGGTCAGCGTGGCGCTATTGTACTCAAAGTTAACCCCTTCCAGACTGAATATCATGTGGCAGCCCATATTATTTACGGCCTGACCTCTTGGGGTATCTCGGCAATCATCCATCCTGTCTACCACACCATCATTATCGCCATCAAGTTCACAGCCAGTGCTATTCACAGCAGCACCACGAGGCGTAGCAGGGCAACGGTCATTATTATCGGTAACCCCATCGCCATCACTGTCAACAGGCATCTCAGCTACAGGTTTTTTATCTGCATCACATAGAAAATAACCTATACCAGCACCGAGTAAAAGACCAATGCCTGCACCAGTCGGACCTTCATCAATAGCAACTCCTACGCCACTACCGGTTGCAGAAATAGCAATAAAACATAAAGCTTCTTTTGTTAATGGTGCACTTCCACCTTGGCTTGTCATACAACCTGATAAAAATGTAGTACTGCATATCAAAGCGGTTAGAAGATACTTTTTAAACATAAACGGCTCCCATTAGTAATGCGTTATTTTTAATTGTATAGATGCTAGAAACGACCGATTCTAAATGGAATGCAATAAAAAGTAATATTTTTTCCCCACCATTGTGAAATATACCTATAAATTTTCGCCTAAGACACCATTCTCGCGAAAGTATAGAGCGGGTATCTCTTGCGTCCTATGGTGAAAGGTACGACTGCATGGATGCGGGATGTAGAGCATCGCCGGGAGCAGTTGCCGAGAATGGGGCTTATTATTCCTTCAGTGTCGTCATACTGGCGCTTGTGCCCGTGGGTAAAAGCCAGTATCCAGTAGCAGAGTGTGCCGAAGGCACACAAACTGTCCTGTCATATTGGTTTAGATTTGAAACGTCGTCATTCCCGCGCTTGTGGAGCATGCACTCGCGAAGGCGTAGTTCGGGAATCTATTAACAAAATGTACCGAAGGTACACAGTCTGCCCTGTCATATAGGTTTAGATTTAAAATGTCGTCATTCCCGCGAATGAGAGGGCGGGTATCCCCTTCCCCCTCTGGGGGAAGGGAGGATGGGGGATCCTTATTCCTGCCATGCTGGCGGGTCATATCATTGCAGATTCCCCCTCACCAATGTATTTATAGCCAATTTCACTGCTTTTGGGGTCTACTAACTAATTGATATATCAAATAAAAGAAAATTTCTTATTTAAATTCAACGC
>JBNMOP010000114.1:0-8836 GCA_051275005.1 Gammaproteobacteria bacterium
ATCTATTTAAACGTTCTATCGGGGAATCTACCGATATAGTTTCAAAAGAAATGTATACCTTTGAAGATCGTAATGGAGATTTTTTAACATTACGACCAGAAGGCACAGCGGGTTGTGTTAGAGCCGTAATTGAACATGGACTGTTTCATAATTCATCGCAGAGACTATGGTATTCAGGGCCGATGTTCAGACATGAGCGTCCTCAGAAAGGTCGACTACGGCAATTTCATCAGTTCGGCGTAGAGGCCTTTGGTTTAGCTGGGCCGGATATCGATGCAGAAATCATAATCATGTGTGCGAGGATATGGAAGAAACTGCAGCTAAATAATATCAAACTAGAAATAAATACATTAGGAAGTTCTGAAACCAGAACTACTTACCGCAATCAACTGGTAGAATATTTTAGTGATTACAAAAATCAACTCGATGAAGATAGTCTCAACCGCCTGGAAAAAAATCCTTTAAGAATTCTAGATAGCAAAAACCCGGATTTACAAAACCTGATTAGCCTTGCACCAAGCATGTCAGAATCTTTAGACCAGGAGTCGCAAGAGCATTTCGAAAATTTGAAACAACTTCTGGATGCAGCAAACATCGATTATGAAATTAATACCAGATTGGTACGAGGCCTAGATTACTATAACAGAACGGTATTTGAATGGATTACCAGTGAGTTAGGGGCCCAAGGTACCGTTTGTGGCGGCGGAAGGTATGATGGGATGGTTGAACATTTCGGCGGACCAGCAACACATGCAATAGGCTTTGGCATGGGAATTGAACGTCTGGTAAGTCTAATTGAAAATGCGCAAAATCCGAACGACGTGATAAATAAAGCAGATATTTATTTTGTTGTTGCTGGTGAGGCAGCAAAAAGTAGTGCCATATCACTGGCTGAAAAACTGAGAGATGAACTTCCTCAAATACGATTAATAATGCACTGTGGCGGAGGAAGCTTTAAAAGTCAGTTCAAAAAGGCGGATAAATCAGGTGCTCAAATTGCATTAATCTTGGGTGATACTGAACTTGAGAATCAAAAAATAAGCGTAAAACACCTGCGTGAGGTAGATAATCAACAGGAAGTATCCTGGCCAGATCTTACAAATATGGTTCGTCAGCTTTTAGACATATAGGCTGTCATTCATACAATCCGGGGTTATAATGCCCCTCGTTTTGGCATTCCCTTATTAATGAGGCTCTGAATATAACAGGAGACAGAGGTTGGACGTTTACAATACAGAAGATGAACAGGTCGAAGCCATTAAAAAATGGCTTGGAGAAAATGGTAAATCAGCAATCTTTGGAGTAGTACTGGGTCTAAGTGCTATTTTTGGCTGGCGTGCCTGGCAATCACATGAAATTGAACAAGCAGAAACCGCATCTGAAATTTATCAAAGCTCACTGGTTGCTATGGGCCAGGATAATCAGCAACAAGCAATAGATGCAGCAAACAGTTTAATTAATGATTACGGCGAAACCGGTTATGCGGTACTTGCCAGATTATTGATGGCTTTTATCGAAACTCAGAAAAGGGATTACAGTGCGGCTGAAGAACATCTACTGCGTGCACTTGAAGCAACTGATAATGAAACTTTAAAAAATGAAATCAATCTAAGACTTGCAAGAGTATATTCAGAAAATAAAAAATTTGATCAGGCCTTAATTTTACTTAATGAAAGCGCATCAGGAAATTTTAGCTCCCAATACAATGAGCTTAAAGGCGACATTTATGTTCTGCAAGGTAAAAATGAAGATGCAAAATTGGCATATCAACAAGCAATTACTGAATCTGAATCTGCAGCGTTCGACCCAAGCTTATTAAACACTAAAATTAATTCAGTAGATTAAATCTGAACAATGATATTTCGTTTACTTATAGTACTCTTTTTTGTTTCCTTATCTGGTTGTACTTACCTTGATTCATTGATGGGTGAAGATGCAGAGATATTTGACCCACCAGCAGAGCTCACCGAATTTGAAGCAAGTGTCGAAGTTACTGAACTATGGGACAGGAATACTGGTAAAGGGACAGATAATCAATATCTCATGCTTCAACCAGCTATTGCAGATGACAAGATATACATAGCGGATACCAATCGAAAATTAATTGCCATGAATGCATCAAATGGCAGAATTGAGTGGACCTTTAATCTTAAACTTGGCGGCAGTTTCTTTAATAAGAGTGATAAGGTTTTTATCACTGGTGGTCCAGGATTGGGAGAAAATTCTGTACTGATTGGTACTAGTAAAGGTGATGTTATTTCATTAGATCCTGACTCAGGTGAAGAACAATGGCGTTCCAAAGTATCTAGTGAAATTCTATCTGCTCCGCAAAAAAATAGAAATATTGTTATTGTCAGGACTTTGGATGGGAGGTTATTTGGTCTCAGTGGCAATAATGGCAGAAGGATATGGACCTATGATAAATCTGTACCTACCTTAAGTTTACGTGGTACTAGCACACCCGTTATAGATCAAGGTGTCGTTATAAATGGATTTGATGGCGGTGGACTTATCGCACTAGATTTAAATTCTGGTAGCTTACTATGGGAATCTAATATTGCTACTCCTCGCGGCCGTTCAGATCTGGAAAGACTTGTTGATATCGATTCGACTCCGGTGATTTCAGGACCCATGGTCTATTCTGCGACCTACCAGGGGCAACTAGCCGCATTAGCACTGGATACAGGTCGAACCTTATGGAATAGAGATATCTCTTCCCATGCAGGTTTCTCGGTGGATGAAGATTTTCTATATATTACAGATGATAAAAGCAATATCTGGGCTTTTGATCGTTATAATGGTGGTTCTTCATGGAAGCAAGACGTCCTGCTCAATCGACAAGTTACAGCACCCACTGTTATCGGAAATTATCTGGTAGTCGGTGATTTTGAAGGCTATCTGCACTGGCTGGACAAGATTACGGGAGCACTAGTCGCCAGACAACGAATATCAAAAGACAGAATTATCGTCCCACCTGTTATATCAGGAAACACTGTTTACGCATTTTCAACAAATGGTCAACTTGCAGCGTTGTCTTATCAGTAAGTATACAAAAGCTATTCAACCCTAATCTTTCTAGATTCATGAACCATGATCCCTGTAATTGCAATTGTTGGTCGTCCCAACACTGGAAAGTCTACTCTCTTTAATAGACTTACTGGCACTCAAGATGCTTTGGTTGCAGATCAACCTGGCGTTACGCGGGATCGAAATTACGGATTCTCCGAACACCAGCAAAAACGATACATCCTGATAGATACTGGTGGATTGAATGATATTGAGTCAGACGATAAATCTATTGCTGACCTCGTATCTGGGCAATCCAGACTTGCAATTGAAGAGTCAGATCTGGTTTTCTGGGTCGTCGATGGTCGGGATGGATTAACTACATCCGACGAATTACTGGCACGACAACTCAGACCTTTATCTTCCAAATTAATCCTTCTTGTAAATAAAACAGAAGGTATGGATAGCGATATAGTCTGTGCAGATTTTCATGCATTGGGTATTGGAACACCCCACGCTGTTTCTGCTCAACGTGGACATGGCCTAGATAGCGTTCTCAATATTGCGTTTGAAAAACTACCTGATATTGAACAAGAACCTGAACCTGAAAAAACAGGGTTACGAATTACTGTTGCAGGCCGACCTAATGTTGGAAAATCAACATTGATTAACAGGATACTAGGAGAGGAACGTCTACTAACTTTCGATAAGCCAGGAACGACTCGTGACAGCATCGTAATTCCATTTGAACGTCAAGCCAAACAATACGAATTGGTTGATACTGCAGGCGTGCGAAGAAATGCCAAACTGACAGATAAACTTGAAAAGTTCAGCGTCATTAAAACCATAAAAGCCATTGATTCTACTGACATCGTAATTATAGTAATTGATGCCAGTGAGGCATTAACCGATCAGGACATGCACTTACTTGGATTAACATATGATAGTGGTAAACCACTTATCGTTGCCGCAAATAAATGGGACTTTCTTGAAAAGTCACAAAAAGAAAAGATACGTAATCAACTGGATCGTAAACTTGGATTTGTTGATTATGCCACTGTACATTATATCTCCGCGTTACATGGCAGCGGGGTGGGTAAAATATTTACAACAGTAGACAAGATCGGACGAGTTATCTCGAATAAAGTAAAACCATCGAAACTCACAGAAATTTTAGCTCAAGCAATAATCGAACATGCACCTCCAATGATAGGAGGGAGGAGAATTAAATTAAGATATGCACATTTAGGCGGGCATAATCCATTTAGAATTATTATACACGGCAATCAGACTAACAAAGTTCCTGCGGTGTATAGCCGCTATCTGTCCAAATATTTTAGAAAACGACTTAAGTTAACCGCAATTCCTATATTTATCGAGTTTAAGTACGGTGAGAATCCATACCGTAACAAGAGAAATGTACTGACACCTGGTCAATTAAAAAACAGAAGACGAGTAATTAAACACTCTAAACGATAATTTTAAAAAATATATGTCTGCGGTATATAGATTTATATTACTGAGTTCTGTTCAGATTATAATGGTCACGAATGGTGGTTAATAAAATTTCAGTTTCCTGAGTAGAATTCCATTCACCATTGCTATCAAGTATTACCAGTTCTGTTTTGTTTCCAACGCCAGTTAAACTAAGTTGATAATCCCTGCTGGAACTTCGATTCCAGAAAGCCATACGCGTGAAAAAGCCTGCATCTTCTTGAGGCGCATCTGCAGAGTAATTTATTTCAAATATCCCTGTAGATTGATCTTTACTAGTAATTGTCACAGCAGCATTTTGCAATATCTGATCAACCTCTGACCATGCGCGGGTAAACTCATCGGGAATAGCAAGCAGCGGCTTGTTGTTATTGATGGATTCAATAATCGCCTGATTCAATATTGCTGTGCTATTTACCTGAGATGTGCTGCCTGACCGGTTCATTTCACCTGGTATCGACATACTATTATTAATAGCACCCACTGTAAGATCAGGCGGAATCTCAAGATCAGGTAATACTTCAGCTTGTTGGTATTCCTTAGTTCTGTCAGGAAATACACTGTTAAAAGTAGAGCATCCACTAATTATGCTGATTGATAATATAAATATTACAAATGATTTCATATTTTTATCCATTCTAAATTACACCTGCCTGTTTAATTGCAGATTCAACATCATTTTGATAAATTTCAGATAACCAAGTCAGGGGCAATCTGATACCTTCTTCAATTAATCCTAATTTTGCGACCGACCATTTTACAGGAATAGGATTCGCTTCAACAAACAACCATTTATGTAAGCCCATTAAACGTGCATCCAGTAATTCTGCATTCACTCTATCACCAGAAATTGCTAACAGGCTCATTTGATGCATTAAAAGCGGTGCCACGTTTGCGGTAACAGAAATGACACCATTTCCGCCTCGTAACATGAATTCACACGCTGTCTCATCATCCCCACTAAATAAGGCGAAATTATCACTACAGTCTGAAAGTATTTTATTAATTCGATTAATATCACCAGTTGCCTCTTTAATTCCGATGATATTTGGCACCTTTGATAATCTGGCAACTGTTTCTGGTAGCATGTCACAGGCCGTTCTAGCAGGTACATTATATAGTATTTGTGGTATAGATACCGCCTCAGCAACCATTTTGAAATGTTGGTACAGACCTTCCTGAGTCGGTTTATTATAATATGGTGTGACAAGTAAACAACCGTCTGCCCCAGCCTCTTTTGCATAGCGCGTCAGATTAATAGCTTCCGTGGTGGAATTTGCACCTGTACCAGCGATAACCGGGATTCGGCCATTTACAATTTCAACAGTTCGTTTAATAACAAAACCATGCTCCTGCTCCATAAAAGTTGCAGATTCACCGGTTGTCCCCATAGCGACTATAGCATCAGTATTATTGTCAATATGGAACTCTATTAAACGTTCCAATGCATCGAGATCCAGGTCAGTATCCGGCTTTTGACCCCGTTTCATTGGTGTAACTAACGCAACTATACTGCCCTTAAACATTAATAACCTTTATTTATCAATAGTGATTTGTTGGATTAGGAGTTCTTTTGTTTAAAAAATTACGGTTTAGTTCCGATGAATTTCCAAAAAACCGAGTTCGGTATGGTACTTGTCTGTAATTACCATGACAAGAAAATCAGAAGTTAAATTTGTAATCTGATACTAGGCTTGCACAGTGGTACCTAAACCCTCAGAATCCGCAGATCCAGCTACCATAACGAAATTTTATGAAACAACAACTTATACTTACGACAATTGGCACATACCAACCATTGATACTGCAGCGGCTAACCCGTTCAATTCGAGATTCAGGTGCCACTATTCTCGAATGCAGGATGGACCTGTTAGGAAACGAAGCTTCGATAACTATCTTAATGTCAGGCTCATGGGATGCAATTGTTAAGTTAGAAGGAATCTTGATTAAACTTGAAAGCGATCTTGATATTAAGTTGTATAGCAAACGCACAGGAAAACGAATACCAGAAAAAGATAAAATTCCATATACCATAGAAATTATATGTGGCAACAGACATGACATAATTAATGAAGTCACTGAATTTTTACAAAACAATGGCATAAATATTTGTGAGTTATATACAAACACATATCAAAACCCAAATACTGACATGCCATTACTTTCTATCCATATGACTATCAACATACCTGCAGATAGTTCTATATCAGTGATACGTTCTGAGTTTATGGATTTTTGCGACAGGTTAAATCTTGATGCAATTATGGAGCCGATGAAGAGTTTGTAGGGGGTGAGGGGTGATTTTAAATTTAATTAGACAGGATTTACAAGATTAACATGATTGTTTTGAGAGTGAGGAGATAATTCAATTTATAAAAACTCTGAACATTTACGAAAATAATAAAAAAATAGTTTGTAAAAATTTAAAAATAATCCTGTTAATCTTGTAAATCCTGTCTAATTTTTTATTTTTTAAGTTTATCCTGTTTTATCCTGAAATAATTCTGTTCATCTTGTCTAGTGGTTACGTATATTTTCTTGACATAAATACCCGATGTGACAGCATTCATAAAACATAAACAACCAAGGAAATAAAATGAGTAAAGTAGCTGTTGGCAAAAAAATACCTGATTTCAAAGTTGCAGCAACCGGAGATCAAACTGTAAAACTGTCTGATCTGAAAGGCAGCAATGTAGTACTCTATTTTTATCCGAGAGACAGTACACCTGGATGTACAACCGAAGGACAAAATTTCAGAGATAATATTAGAAAATTTAGCTCCCGCAAAACGAAGATATTTGGCATTTCCAGAGATTCAATTAAGTCTCACGAAAAATTTAAATCCAACCAATGTTTTCCATTCGATTTACTATCAGATGAAGAAGAGAAACTATGTAATTTATTTGATGTTATAAAAGAAAAAAATATGTACGGGAAAAAGGTTATGGGGATAGAAAGAAGTACTTTTCTTATCGACGATAAAAATATCTTACGCCAGGAATGGCGCAAGGTTAAAATTGAAGGTCATGTTAATGAAGTATTGGAAGCAGTTAAAGAACTGCAAAAGTAATGATTGCCGCAAGTCTCTCTAAGATTAGGTTGTGTACAATTAAACAGTGCTAACCTAAGGAACCTATGATTAAGTCAGAGAATTCCGCCGCACAGGGATGTGCGGCTAAAAAAAAGACTACTAGTATTTTATTTTATGAGCGAAATAAAAATCACATTTTTTATTTCGCGTACTCTGAATATCACCTCAGCTACTTATGCAATTTCCATTGATTTAGTTGGCCATGCATAGATTAGTGCCTTAACCAGAGTTGCCAGAGGAATAGCAAAAAAGATACCCCAGAATCCCCACAGACCACCAAACACCAGTATTGAGACAATGATAGCAAGTGGGTGCAAGTTTACGACATCTGAAAATAGTACTGGCACCAGCACATTACCATCAAGAAATTGAAGTACCCCATATCCTGCCATTAACCAAATAAATGTAGGGTCAAATCCCCACTGAAAATAACCAACCAGTGCAACGGGTACTGTTACTACAGCTGCACCTATATAAGGTATCAGAACAGATAATCCTACTATTATAGCCAACAAAGATGCGTAATTAAGCCCTAAAATCTTAAAGAGTAGATATGATGCAAGATAAATTATTATTATTTCATAGACCTTGCCACGAATATAATTTCCTATTTGAGCATCCATTTCTTGCCAAAGTGAATTGATCAGATGTCTTTCAGTTGGCAAAAATCGAAACATCCAGTTAATGATATCGGTCTTGTCCTTCAACAATAGAAACACCATTAGCGGAACCAGTACTAAATAAACGAGAACAGAAATAATGACAGGTACTGATGCAAGGGTAAAAGACAAAATACTCTGACCCATTGCGCTAATGGCAGTAGTTGAAGCTACAATAACCTGATTAACGGATTCTTCTGTAATAAATTCTGGATATTGTTGTGGCAATTTCATCAACAAGGCCTGGCCATCATTTACCATACCTGGTAAATCCTGAAAAAACTGACTTGCCTGTCTGGAGATAATAGGTAACAACACCACTACCAGAAATGCAAGGAAGGTAACAAACAAAATGAACACCATATTTACGGCTAGTATGCGGGGGATTTTTTTAGTTTCCAGAGTAGTAATTGATCCTTCTAACATATAAGCAATAACAGTCGCAGCAAAAAATGGCGCTAGCATTCCCCCCATAAAATACATGATTACAAAACTTACTATAAGCAAAACAACTAACAATGACGCTTGCGGATCGGTGAAATATCGCTTGTACCATGTCTGGACGAATTCGAACATTGTTGTGCCC
>JBNMOP010000115.1:0-8751 GCA_051275005.1 Gammaproteobacteria bacterium
GGCTTTCACTATGAACTGATAATGCCTGTATATACGTGCCAGGCATTATTGCAATTAATATTACAGTTAGAAGAGCATTAATATAATTTAATTTGTTTAGCAATATCCACTGATAGAAAACATAAATAGCAACCAATAAGAAAGTAGTTGAGACAAGATGTGCAACTAAAATACTTTCACCACCGCCAGTCCATCCCAATAAAAAAGGATACAGAGGTGGAAACTGACTGTTTGCTGCCATAGATTTTAAAACAAGCGTATTTTCTGTGAATGGTGAATATAATTTAGCCATAATAAGATACATGGCATTATCGCCACCGAAATGTGCTAATACACTGCTCCATGTCCATAAGTAATAAACAATTGCTATTGAACCTAAAACAATGATTTCAAATATTTTTTGAATTGAATGCGGGCTTAATCGGATTTGTGAAAAGACGTTAGTCACGATAATATTTTTAATATCTCAAAATTGTTAATAGTTTGCCTGCAGAACATTATAATTGCGGTATTGTTTTTTATTGATAATAAAGCATGCTAAGCTTTAATTCGTACTGTTATCAAGCCTATAATATTTAATGAATAATCTCTAATGACTAATAAGGGGCGCAAGTTGCAGAATACTCAAAACACTGCAAGCAGTATAAATTTAACTGATACTGAATTTTCATTAATAGAAACTATACTATGGGAATCCTGTTGCGGGTTTTGGCTGTTACCAGAACATCTGGCACGGCTAAAGTCGTCTGCAGAACATTTTTCCTGGCAATATGATGAAAATGACCTTCAACGACAACTGGACGTCTGTGTTGAAGGACTGGATCGCGCCCCCCATTTAATAAGAGTCCTGGTTAACCAAAACGGTAACATAATATTATCTGTTAAGCTTTCAAGCGAAAACAGGACAGCTGTCCGTGCCGGCTTGGCAAAACAATGCATTGATGTTGAGAATGACTTTATTTATCACAAAACGACACGCCGTGAAATATATGAAGCTGCCACGACAGGCATGTCAGAATTTGATGAGGTGTTACTGTGGAACGCTAAAGGTGAAGTCACAGAATCTTGCACTTCAAACATCTTATTCGAACTGGAAAATAATATGTACACACCACCGTTAAGCTGTGGATTATTACCAGGCACACTACGGGCCAACTTACTTGAAGAAGGCAGCATAAAAGAACGTTCTATACTTACACATCAATTACAGGACTGCAGCAAAATCTACCTGATAAACTCAGCGATAGGTTGGCGGGAAGTTATTTTAATATCTTAAACATATTGCATTAGTATTGTTCTTCTATTTAATCTCATCATTTTAATTTTTTATAATTATAATTGTGGCTAATAGCGCATATTCAAAGTGGATAGTAATTTTTTGTCTCATTGTTGCGGGAGAGATGATATTTAGCCTGCCGTTTCACGTGCCCCGTTATTTCCGCCCAACTGTTCTGGATGTTTTTGAACTTTCAAATACTTCTTTGGGCGATATATTTGCTATATATGGCATAACAGCCATGCTCGCCTATTTTCCAGGTGGCGCTATCGCAGACCGCTATTCCGCAAAAAAACTAATGACAATCTCTTTAATTGCAACTTCTATCGGCGGTCTGTATATGGCACAGATTCCTGATGAAACGGGGCTGAGAGTCCTCTATGCATACTGGGGTATTACTTCTATTTTACTTCTTTGGGCAGCGTTGATACGAGCAACACGTGATTGGGGAGGAAACCTGGCACAAGGCAAAGCGTTTGGTTTACTTGATGGCGGCAGGGGCTTTGTTGCTGCTGCAGCAGCAAGTTTGGCTGTGATAATATTTAGTCAATTAATACCGGCAGCGTTAGATAGTGTTAATAACACAGACCGTACTCATGCTTTACAAGCCGTGATCTACCTTTATACGATATTAACTCTAGCCAGTGGTTTACTGATATGGTTTTTTATCCCCGACGTAAAGAACCATACTCCTCCTCTGAAAAATTCAATTCACGATATGCAATCGGTGTTATCAAAACGCATAATTTGGTTACAGTCCATTATCGTTATATGTGCTTATTGCGGATACAAAGGAATCGACAATTATGCATTATACGCCGTTGAAGTATTGGATATGAATGAGGTTGAGTCAGCTAGTTTTACATCCTTATCAGCTTACCTTCGGCCCTTGGCTGCAATTACTGCCGGATTTCTTGTTGATAAATTCTGTGCAAGTAAAATAATTAAATATGGCTTCTTATTATTGGTTATAAGTTATTTTGTCCTGGCAATTTCTACACCGTCATCATTCTTGTTATATATTATTTATACAAACCTTATTGTTACATTCATTGCGGTATTCGCGATTAGAGGTGTGTATTTTGCATTACTGGAAGAATCTAACATTTCAAAAAATATTACAGGTACTGCAGTCGGTCTAATCTCAGTAATAGGCTTTACCCCGGATGTTTTTTTTGCATCGATCGCAGGACGGTTACTTGACGCCAATCCTGGTATAGAGGGTCATCAACATTTTTTTATACTACTAACAGTAATATCAGTAATTGGTATGATTACAACCATATTTTTTGCTCGCAAGAAGACTTCCAACGCGGTAAGCAATAAATAACTACACTTCAAATTACTCCACCTGGCCGTATCAAAGAGAGCGATAGTATTAATTTATTTTATAAAAGGAGTCAATAAAGATGAATATTGCAAAATTTGAAGACAGTTTATCAGCGCTATTTACCAATACAGCAAAGGCCCACCATGAGGCATTCAAATCAACCAATGGAAATGATGTCGAATGGCCTATTTGGTACGCTAATTACATACAAGATCCTATATCAGAAATTTTGGATACACCTTTTCTAAAAAGCAATCTTATTTACTGCCTGATGAATGTAGACTTTGAATACACCACCATGGAAGAGGATACTCCATGGCAAAATTTTTATTCCAAGCATTTCATTCAACACTTCGCACCTTCCGATGCTCCGACCAATGATAGCCTGGCGCTTTATTACAGCCCCGGTTGTCCGTACTGTAAAATGGTCATTAAAATAATCAGTCAGTTGAATGTAAATATGGAGCTAAGAAATATAGACGAAAATTTGGAATATCGAAAAGAATTAGTGTCGATACGTGGTCGCTCTACCGTCCCGGTACTTCATATCGCTACACCTCATGGTGATGAAAGATGGATGCCTGAATCACGTGACATCATTAACTACCTGCAGAAAATGTACAATAATAAGGATTAGAATAAATTGCGTTAAGTTTGATAAACTAGCAAGAATTGTTAAGAATCTAGCACATCTGGATTAATAAATGGTTATATACAACAGACAAACATGAAATATTAAATATAATTTCTTAAAGAAAAAATTTGCATGAATTGATTTGTGCGTTATTGTATTTTTTTGATTGTAATAATGCACAACTATGACCCATAAAAAGGTGAAAAAATGAATAAATTTATATTAATATTTTTTATCATCCCTACTATTACCCTCGCAGAAGGAACATGGGAACAGCGTGCTCCGACACCACTGCCACATTCTGAATTTGCAGTTGCCGAGGTTAATGGAGAGATCTATCTCATGGGCGGTTATCCTTCGACGCAAGTAACACAGCGCTCAGTGCAAATCTATAACATTAAAAATGACAGTTGGCGCATGGGACCAGATCTGCCATTGCCAACTAATCATGGTGCCGCCTCAGTAGTTGATGGTGTGATTTATCTGATCGGCGGAGGGACAGGTTCCAGCCGTAGTCCGGGAGGTGTTGGATTACGTAACACTGTATATGCCCTGGATCCAAAAATAGGAAGATGGGAAAGTAAATCACCTATGCCAACAGCAAGAAGAGCGCTTGCAACCGCTGTTCTTAATGGGAGAATCTATGCAGCTGGAGGACAACCAACACAGCAAAATGACTTTGCTGTATATGATCCTGCTTCCGACTCTTGGGAAAACTTGCCCGGTCTACCATCCAAGACTAACCACATGATAGCAGGAGCCGTCGACGGAAAGATCCATGTGTTCGGAGGAAGAATGGAAGGTACCCATGAATCCGAATTAGTCGCGGACAACATAAGCTATGATCCTGACACAAGAAAATGGAAATTTGGCCCCCCATTACCCAGACCGCGTAGTGGTATCAATGGCGTCCTTGCTTTTGGCTGTTTTCATATCTGGGGCGGTGAAGGAGTGATAGACGGCCAAGATACCATGTTTGCAGATCATGATGTCTATGATCCCGTTAAACAGAAATTCATTAGTATGCCAAACATGCCATTACCAGTTCATGGTGTCACCGGAGCTGCGTTTGTCGATGGTGAGATTTTTGCCCCAGGTGGTGGCGACAAAGTAGGAGGAGTCTCCGGAACTCATTTGAATCAGGCTTATAAACCTGAGATTAAATGTGGATAGTTTTAATAATGACAGACTCCTGGATAAAGTGGCTGTGATTAAAAGAAATTGTTACTCTTATGTAAATATTACAATAGAAACTACGTAATCTATGCAACGTTAAATTAGGAGTGATAATGGAAATTACTGAAAAGGTCAAAAGTACTGGTATGTTCTGGGCTGCACTATTCGCGCTGATCATCGGCGCAGGTGTTGGATTAATCGCAATTATTGCCCCTTTGGGTTTCCGCATAAATCTGTGGGAATACCGTACCGGCTTTACCATCCTTCGCACAATGGTTCCCTATACAATCTATATAGCAGGAATGTGTATCGCATTGGCTATAGCGCTTGGAGTCTTGGGTAAAAAGTGGAATGCTCAGAACACAAATATTCTCGTTGGCTTAGCCATAGTCGGTGCGATAGTGGCAGGAATTACCTGGATAATTCCCCAAACATATCTTGAACCAGACGGTGACCCTTATCCATCCATTCATGATATATCTACTGATACCGTAAACCCGCCAAGGTTTGTTGCCGTCATGCCGTTACGTGTTGATGCGGACAATGGCGCGGAATATGGAGTTTCTAGGGATATGAATCCGGAACTACTGATAAAATTAACGCAACAAGCCTACCCGGATATCCAGCCTGTTATCCTGGATGTCTCTCCGGACACCGCCTTTGATCATGTTATGGCAGCGGTGGAAAAAATGGGTTGGGAGGTAGTGAATACCAGCAAGACATTTGGACGTATTGAAGCAACGGATACGACCTTTTGGTTCAAATTCAAAGACGATATTGTGATTCGTTTACGTCCAGAAGACGCAGGCATACGTATCGATGCGCGTTCCGTTTCAAGAATGGGTAAAGGGGATGTGGGCATCAATGCCAAACGATTGAGGCGCTTTTTCGAGATACTCTAGGTCTGCTGTCACGTCGGTTTCTTTTTACTAATGCCGAGGGTACTTAATAGTTTTAGACCAAATCACCCAAGGGTATAAGTACCCTTGGGTAAGCAATAGCTAATATCCAAAGTATCAACCATTCCTCATTTTTTCAATGCGGCTGATTTTTTACAACTACCTGGATGTAGCATTATAGGTACTAATTTCAGGCTGCCATTGTGGATCCTGGTAGATAATTAAGTCACCCACAACAGTCAACACTACCTTGTTATCAGTAATCTCCTCTCTTGGAACTGTAAAAAAATCCTTATCCATCACAACAAAGTCAGCTACCTTGCCCGGCTCAAGCGTGCCTGCAATAGTTTCAGCAAACAACCATTCTGCAGCCTGGCTTGTAAATAAACGAAGCGTCGTAGCCCGACTAACAGCTTCTTCCGGCATCACTATCCCACCCGATCCAGGTAATTGTTCCTCAGTAGCAATTTTTCGATTTATAAACATATCGAAATCTTCAAAGTAATCAGTAGGTTTTGGCACGGAGTGATCTGCTTCACCAACTACTTTCACACCTGCCTCCAGGAGTGTTTTGGTCGGTGCGAGAAATTGCAACCCTTCCGGTCCATAACGCTTAACCTGATTCACCGAAACCCGAACATCCTGGGGTTTCAATGGCACATACAGGTTATAGTCCCGCATTAATTCCATAACATCTGGCACTTTACCTACCGAGCCACCATGGGCAAAACCGATTCTCAGGGCACGAATTTGATCCATCGTCATGCCTGAATCTACACGGGCCTGTTCTATCCATTCCACATGCTTACGAAATGCATCACTACCAAATGAATGCACGCTGAATACACGCCATCCTGATTCAACAGCAGGGATCAATGTATTTTGTAACCGATACGCCGCTGCGTCCCAGCAAAACTCACGCTTTTTTAATGCCTCTGGTCCCGGCAAATCCTTTCCAAAACACGCTACCTCTCTATTATCGCCGGCACCACCATCAGTGATCCCCATCGGCCAAAACCAGGGATTTACCTCCGGTGTACTAAAGTGTGACCCAAGGGTTTTTACTAGTAATGGTTGCGTGGGATATAGCACGGGGCTCCTCAACATCTCATAACCAAAGCCAAAACGTACCGGCAGCCGTTTTTCTTTTCTGAGTAATGTATAAAAGCCAGTGAGTGTCCTGCCATCTTCTATACTGGACGCTATCATGGTGGTACCACCACGCGCATAAGTAATCATGGCATTCTTGATCAGAGAATTATACAAACTCTGTGGTTCCCTGGCAGGAAATACCGTCTTTTCCCATGCTCCGGAATCCTGAAAAATTCCACCGACAAATCCCCTGTCGCCAGAATTTTCTGTTAGTGACATAACATCATTTGCCGCCAGGATATATCCGGGCCATATTTTTGTTGTTGCATCCAGGGCCAGACGATTAAGGAGGATCATCCTGTGGCTACAATGTTGCATATGATGCGGATCTAATTCTGCCCACGCACACCCTTCAGCCAGATGTTCTACATAGGAATGTTCTTTATCATTTTTTGCTGTATCACTAAACAGATCCAGAAAAGGATTCTCACCCTGGGCAATTTTCTCTGCTAGTGGAGATGTCCTCGCTGCATTTTCCGGCAGACTAAGGGCTTGAGTCTGGCTCTTACCATCCGGCCCGACTGTTACGCGTACTGCTAACCCTGGCTGTGGTACAGCACTAGGACCTGCTCCGATGCCCAGTGTGGCCGGGTTATTCGGGATGATCTTAGTAAAGTCATCCATAGTAATAAAATTATCATAAATCCCAACCGTTAGTGCGCCAATGTCAGGATAGTCAGTTTCTTCGTTTGGAATGAGTCTGATATGTACCCACTCATCTTTATTTGGTTTGGTCTTCGTTACAACGTCACGAATCTTGTCTAGTGTCGCAGCTGCGGTAGGCTGTAATAGTACTGCGGAATGAATACCAGGGGCCCATTGATACACAGCCCGTTCATCCTCAGACCCAGACGAGGCGATGGTACTTTCAGGATGGACATGGGTGTCGATAAAGCCTGGAACGACTGTTTTTCCCTGAACATCCATAACTTGGGTATCAGGACCAGCCAGACCCAGCATTTCCTGGTTACTTCCCAAGGCAAAAATCAATCCGTCTCGTATCGCCATTGATTCTGTAATTGTACCGGGGTCGCTGGAAAGGATCTCGGTATTATCCATAGTGACAATATTTCCATTTATCACTATGGTATCGACATATTCCACCAGTCTAAGCGGTGCAGTAATCGTTCTTTCTTGTGCGGCAAGGGAAAAAGTAAATATAGTTAGCACCAGAGAAAGCGCCAAAGATTGATAAAACTGGTTTTGAAAAATATTCATGTCGACTCCACTTGTTCTTTTGGGTTTCCCAGATAGTACTTTGTGAGGATGAACCTATGCAAGCACTCGTTATGGAACATACTAATCAGCCTTAATAACGTCGGAAAAAGGGTTATAGCGTAGACCTTCCGACTAAATTTTAACTGGAGATTAATTTAATAATTAACAGGGTGACAACTATAATGGATTTATAGCAGGAACCATCTCCACCATTGTTATTCTGATAAATGTAGTAGATTATTCTGGATATCTACTAACATTTCTTTCGAATTCAAATAATTCGTGGGTATTTGAATTCTGTTTCCATTGGTTACCAACAACATTGATGGAAAACCTGCAACGCCCAATTGTCTGCAAAGATTGATCTGCTGTTTTAAGGTTTCATCCGTATCTGCAGAAAATAAATCACGGGAAAATTGTTCTTCGTTTAAATTCAACTCATTGGCAAATGCGATTAACGTATCATGATCTGATGGATTTCTAGCATGTAGATAATAACCATTTTGAATCGCGAGGGTCATCATTTCATCATAATCATTACCTTGATTATTGGCAGAAATAACTGCCCGGCAAGCTGAATACGTTGCACGTTTTGGTTTACATTTTTCCCAAAAGTTAAAGTTGAATTCAATACCAGGTACTTTTTTTTGAATACTTTGCCATTGCTGTTTGATATAACTCTGCATATCATCTGACATATCTTCTTCAGTATCTGCTGCCAAGCCTCCCAGCAATCTTTTTACGTTTACTTCCTCTGGAAGGTTAACAACGATATCTTCATAGATTTCACGAAAGGCCCAGCACCAACTACACATAGGATCGTGTATATAATAAAGAGTTGCGACCATTGATTTATGTAAATACGTTGCGTTAAATTTGTTAGAACAACCAGTTCGGCAACCACAGCGATATTGAAGGGATATAGGTTACTAGTACGAGGAACAAGAGTAAGACTGACAACCATGGTAACGCTGCGCGGACTACCTGCATGATAGACATCCCGGTAATACCGGCTGTCACGAACAAGTTCAAACCTACTGGTGGTGTCACCATACCAATCTCCAGG
>JBNMOP010000116.1:0-8741 GCA_051275005.1 Gammaproteobacteria bacterium
GCCTGGCTTAAGGTTACATTGTTCCAGGTATTTTTTCGGTGATGCAAGGGTTGTACAAATTGAGGAGTCAGCTGAGCCACCGTAGATACCCGCCATCCATAAATACGCTGAACCGTATCCCTCATAATTTGGCATTTGTCTCGCCACAAATTCTGCAGCACCGGGGCTTCTAAAACTTTCGACATGATATGCCCAGCGGACGGGCATCGCGCCTTCACGATCGAGTAATGTCATGGCAGCGTGATCTTCTGCGCCTAATTTTGATGCGATGGTGGTTATGCCGTAGCGTGCCCAGTGATCACTGAGCTCTGCCCTGAAGGCTCGGGCCAGCAATTTAATTCTGCGCATGTAAGGTATCTTGCCTTTACCTGGAAAGAATTCTCTGCGCATAGCTGGAACAACTGCATCAATTATTGCAGCGGATTGATCTCCCAGTCGTCCTGTAGGCTCTCCCTTTGAATCGAGCTCTGGACCGAGGTCAACTTGCGGGACCTTTTCCAGTAAGGCCTTAAGGCCCATGGAATTTACCATCATGTTGCCATCTGCATCGATAAGTACAGGCCGATTGGATACGAGTTGATCCAGATCGTAGCGGTTAAACTCCTTAAAAAAATAATAATCTGCATCACCAGGGGCAGAGCGCATCAGGTAGTACATCCAGGAATTATCCTCAGGCGACATCTTAAGATCTTTTTGAATCTGGACCTCCAATTGTCCCAACATTATCCTCAAGCTTTCGCGCATATCTACGTTCAGTCTTGGTCCCTCAATCATATGCGTGGCTGCTATCTCTGGGGCCATTTCCGGTGCGGTTCTATAACCAGCATATTGTTGAGGATGGGCGTGGGTATCAATGATACCCGGCATGACAGTTTTGCCGTCAAGGTCTATGCGTTCGGTTTGAGATCCAGCCATTCTAAGGATGGACTCATCAGAACCCACAGCCAGAATTTTGTCATCCCGGATTGCGATTGCTTGCGCCACGGTAAAATCACCTTCGTCCGAATCCACGGTGAGGATAATACCGTTAAATAAAATCATGTCTGCTATCTCGGAAGTATTTAGTTGTGCAAATCCCGAAACGCTAAACAATATAAAAGCAGAACCTAAAATTAATTTCCTGAAAATTGTTGTTCTCATATTCTTATACCCCCCGGTAGTGTTCTGGTGATCTGGCATAAAAAAACTGGTTGTGTGTGATAGATGCCTAAAAGCTGATTACTATAATTGTAGTCTATTCGTGCCTTAGCAATCGAAATATCAGTCATTGCAATAGATTAATTTACAAGTGTAAGTAAACTAAGGAATCTCAGATTAAGTCTCAATACTTTTTGAGTCGTCATTCTGGCGAAGGCCAGAATCCAATTAAAACAATCGCTTACTTGATACTGATTTTTTACAAATGAAGGTCAAGATACTTAATCAGAGGTTCTTTAATATTAATTACCTTGATATTTGTTTGTGCCATTGATAATACTATTGGCCCAGTTGGTCCAGTACTTTCCAGGGTCTGAGGAATAATCATCATCATAATTTCCTGGTGTTGTAATACCGGGTAGTTCGGGTATCCAGTCCCGGGCAAGAATTAAATCAGGATCACCATAACGGGAGGCCAGTGCACGAACCTCTTGATTCCGACTGGCTAATATTTGTCCATGTTCAATCAAGGTATCCCAGTTTCCAGTGTCACGCAGACGGATCTGATAGGTAGGTAAAAGTGTGTGATTGTGCATGGCATGGCCGATAGGCAACGCGTGTTCTTTACCAAAGGCAAATGATTTAGGTGAACGTTGCGCTTTTTCCTTGTTTAATTCTGGTCCATTTTTTACCTCTGATCCAAATGACCAATGTATAACGCCACCTGCATTTCTTTCTGACATATTGTTGCCTACTAATACTTCTCCCGGATGTTTAAAATATTTGGGATTGGTCGCTGTACCCGCTTCAAATAACCACCAGAAACCCGGACTTTTTTGGTACGGCCAGGTAAGTTCATTGATCTTGGGGTAATTCAGCCACAACCTAAACCCATCACCGTAGAAACCACCTCCTTTAACATCCCGTACATAGCCATCTCTGAGATGAATTTCCATCCTCGGGTGGTTTGAGGCATGACTATTACTGGAGGCAATTATGCCATTGGCGGTGGTGACCTGAACCGGAGTGAGCCATACATCACTCCGTGCCGGATAATTTATATACGATGATGGAAATATCCCTGAGGATTGAGACGGGATCATGAACATGTGTCCCTGGGCATAGGCGCCTTTACTCCAACTTAATGCTTCTTCAGACGTCAATTCAAAATAAAATGCAGTGCCTTCTGGATCAGATACTTCAACGCGATCACTGTAGGCCGTGGGTTCCATTAGTTTGCTTTCAATGAGTCGCCAGACATCTGAAGGGTAGGCCGGTACCTTGCTCATAATGTCAAAGTTGTTCAGGTAGGTATAATTACCGTATAACTTGGTGCCATGATGAAGAAGATCCTGTCTGGCAATTGCCCTACCGCTATCCCGCCAGAATATCTTGTTTACTTCAGGATGTTCATCAAGATACTTAATGACTGCGGCATCTACTATGTGATTATAGTTTTTGGCCACATCTTCAAGTTGTCTATCCGGGTATTCAAAATTCGGCCAGGTAGCCTCTGCCAGAACCGGGTCCTGTTCACGTGTCCATTGTACTGCTCCATCCCAGTCTGGTATCTTGCCTGTGATATTAAGGAAGTTTAATTCCTGTTGTCCATCGCCAGCCTTAAAGACGTTTTTTATCGCATCGATTTTTTGTACTACCTCTCTGGAAATCCCTGCGAGTTCATGTTCATAAAGTATTCTTGCTTCGATATTCCTGGCGGCATATGCCTGGGTAATCGCTTCTTGTACCAGGAGGTCCGCTGTGTGTGGGACGGGTATCAGAACAATGTCCCCTGGGTTTGCCAGACCAAGGGGACTACGCCCACCTTTTTGTATGACGGCATATTTTGCCTGGGGTATTACTTGTTCAACTGATTCTGGTAAGTTTAAATAACCTGGAAATTTTGCGGTGGGATAAGGTGTTTGAGTGCCAGGACCAATCAACCCCATTTCTATCCGTAATGTATCTATATCATTTGGATCCCATGGTGCATAGACCTTGTTGCGCTGTTCTGCTGACATTTGTTGTTGTTCAGGACTTAAGTGTTGATGGGCAAAACTGTATTGAGATAGTGTCAGTAGAGATATAACTGAAATGATAAAACCTTTAGAGATGTAGTTGTGTTGCATAGAGCACCTATTTTATGAAGCCCCGGAAAGGATAGCATTATAATAATCGTAATGTTGGAGGCAGGCCACGCTATTCTACTGTTTAGTGCTACGATTCTGTTTTATCTAGCGATTTTTGGTTTTAAGTCTCATAGTTATTGCATTTAAAAAAACATTACTGGTGTCTTCATTGGAAAATATTTATCAATAATATCTGTGATGTGTAGACCGTAGTAACTATAAAATAACATACTATATCTCGTTAATTGATTGAAAAACTAACCAACACTATTCTATTCGTCATTCACGCGCATGTGGGAATCCAGTTAATTTTTGTATGATGTATCCTCTTTTTTATTTAATGTATGCCGGGCTTCATCCTCTATGATAATTCAATTATTATAAGTAAATAGTGATCTGGGTTTTCTCCTTTTTTTCTATTTTAGGTTATCATTGGGGTTAGCAAAAGCGTCTTAAAATACTACACGCAGGATAAAAAATGAAAAAAATATTACTTCTGGGATCTGGTGAATTGGGTAAGGAATTCGTGATCAGTTTAAAGCGATTGGGTTGTTATGTTGTGGCATGTGATAGCTATGCCGGTGCACCGGCCATGCAGGTGGCGGATGAATCTTGCGTATTCAATATGTTGGATGAAGCCCCACTCAGGGACGCGATTAAAAAACATAAACCGGATTTAATCGTGCCGGAAATTGAAGCGATACGAACAGAAGTCTTGTTAGAAGTTGAAAAAGAAGGCTTTGAAGTCATACCCAGTGCCAGGGCCACTAACCTCACCATGAACCGCGATCGCATTAGAGACCTGGCAGCGGGCATTGGAGTGCGTACAGCGAAATATAGCTATGCAGAATCTGCTGAGGAATTACTCTTCCAGGCAGAAGAGATTGGCTTTCCTGTGGTTATCAAGCCTGTGATGAGTTCCTCTGGTAAAGGCCAGAGTGTCGCTAAAAATGCGACTGATATTCAAGTCAGTTGGGAGTATGCCTGTGCGGGTATGCGCGGAGATCGTAAAAAAGTAATCGTTGAAGAGTTTATAAACTTCGATTTTGAAATCACCCTCCTTACTATCAGACAACGAAATGGTGCAACGTTATATTGCGATCCCATTGGTCATGTACAAGAAAGAGGGGATTATCAATATAGTTGGCAACCGCAAGCTATGAAGCCTGACAGCCTTAAGTCTGCGCAGGATATGGCGGAAAAAGTTACCTCAGATTTAGGTGGTGCGGGTCTGTTCGGGGTGGAATTTTTCGTTACTAAAGACGAAGTTATCTTTAGCGAACTGAGTCCAAGGCCCCATGACACAGGGATGGTGACATTGATAAGTCAAAACCTGAGTGAGTTTGATCTGCATGCCCGGGCTATCCTTGGCTTACCTATCCCCTTAATAGAATCAATTGAGGGTGCAAGTGCGGTTGTGCTCGCAACCAAAGACGGTAAAAACCCGACTTACTCTGGTGTAGAGGATGCATTGAGCGAGCCTGGTATTGATGTGAGAATTTTCGGGAAACCCACAACGCGTCCCTATCGACGTATGGCTGTGGCCCTGGCTAAAAATCAAAACGCGTTAGAACGGGCCAGGCAAGCTGCATCGAAAATTACTGTTTTATGAAGAGACAGAGACCAGGAATATAATTCTTACATCCTCGATCCAGGTTAAATTTTATTGGGGCATTACAGAGTGAAGTACCCGTAGAAAAGTTTCGGGGTTAAGAAAGCCATTGCCCCATGTTTTATCTAATTCTTCATTGGGATTCAATGCAATGATTTCCTCAATTGTTTTACCCTGATCGATCAGTTCCTGCATAGTATTTCTGACAGCTATCAACATATTAAGAAAATTATTTAAATCTACTTTATTTCCTAGTGGACCATGGCCGGGAATAATTTTTGTCTCGTTATCAATGATGTTTAATACTCGCCTGGCGGCACGTATCATACCCTCTATACTGCCTTCACTAGAGGCATCCATAAAAGGATAGAATCCGTTAAAGAAAGTGTCTCCCATATGAATTACATTAGCCGACTTAAAAAATATAATACTGTCTCCATCAGTGTGTGCATTACCAACATGTAATGACTCGATAGTCTGGCCATTAAAATGAAATGTAACGGTGTCGTTAAACGTGATAACAGGCAAGGCCACCTTGGCTGCAGCGGGGACCATTTGATTAAACGCCGCAATAAAACCGTCCTTACTCATGCGTTCACGAACATTATCATGTGCAACAATTATTACACCTTCGTTACCGAGGTTTTCATTTCCGCCGGTATGATCGAAGTGCCAATGTGTATTGATCAAAAATTTAATGGGCTTGCCTGAGAGTGTTGCAATAGTGGCCTTAATTTTTTCAGTGAGGGGCGCAAATTGATCGTCAATCATGAACACACCATCATCACCGACAGATAAGCCAATATTTCCTCCCTCGCCCATCAGCATGTAGATGCCATCACTTACTTGTATTGAATCGATGGTGGTATTTGCGAATTGGTCATCATCCTGCGCAATTACGACGTTTAAACTGAACAGAGATAATACAGATAACAAAAATAATATTTTTCTGACCTGATTCATTTTAACTATCCTTATGTCTATATACTTAACCACCGTCACCGGGGTCTATCATCCCTATTTGTCCACCCCAATGACCGCCGTACCAGGCCCGACCTTCGGGGTCGACGCCCATGAATCGAACACTGGTATTGCGTGTGGGCACAGAAAATTCAATGAACTCGCCTGTCTTTGGATCAAACCGGGTAATGTTGTTTCCAGCCGTATCCGCATACCAGATATGACCACGTTTCTTATCCACGGTGATGCCATAGGGCGTCGCATACTCGGTAGGGGGTTGATAGAGTGTTACCTTGCCGGTATTTGGGTCCAGCATGCCCAGCTTGTTTCCGTAATAATCTGCATACCAGATATTGTCGTCGGCATCGACACCAATACCTCTTGAACTAAGCATCTCCGGTGTATGAAAACTCTTCGTCTCGCCAGTGTCGGGATCTATCCGAAAGATAACACCTAGATTAAATTGGGTGACCCAGGGGAATCCCTTTGAATCAACCGCCAGGGCATAACTATTAATTGCATTGACCCCCCTGCCGTATTTTTGAGCATAAGAGCCTTCCGGGACAGATGCCGGTCTCGGGTTAGGGTATGCGCGAAATTCTTTCGTTTTGGTATTCAGACTCCAGGTATCATTTCTGGCAACGATCCAAAGGATGTCTTCTCTTGTAGGGTCCTTCACTACTACGCGAGCACCTTGAGGCTTCTCTGGCCAGGAATAGATCTCCAACTCCCCGTCTGCAGTGGCGGCGATCAATTTTTCATCCACACCGCCTTCCGTTGCCATGGCAACGATAAACCTGCCGTCTTTCATAACCGTACCCGTATGGGCATGGGACTCTGGGACGGGGATAGGGAACTCGGCAAAGGTCTCTGTTATGGGATCGAAGCGGCCGATCTTGTTGGATAGCACATCGATCTCAGAGAACCAGACCATACCGCTGTTCTCATCTACGGTAACACTATGTGCCATGGCTTCATCCGTTGGGATCTTCCATTCGATGATGGTCGCCTTTAATGCCTTATCCGTCAGTGCTGAAAACTTTACTTTTGAGTAATCGAGTTCCGTTTTCATGGGGCCCAGCAGTCCTTCATGACCCAAGAGGATATCTACCCCTGGGAGCATTTTTGCCACCAGTGCATCATCGAACTGACTGGTGCCTGATCTGCGTAGAGTCATTCCCGGCAAGAATGCCTCCCAGCCTGCGGCAGGCATGCCCGCACTGCGCAAGGCCGTTTCCAGGCCATGGCAATTGGAACAGCGGTCATAGACCTGAATGGCATCGCTTGTTTCTGGGATGAGGAAGCGCATCTCTGCACTGACGAGGCGGCTGACATCCATGTGAGATGTCAGGGTAAAATTTAATTCTGAGTTTTGACTGGGATCGACTTCTTTATTTACTAATGCATAACCTTTTCCATCCACAGTCACATTGTGCAGGGCCGGGTCTAATCCCTCGATCCGGTAATGCCCAGCGTTATTTGTGTATTTGGAGACGGTCTTGCTCCCCAGGTTTGCTTTTACTGTCACCCCGCGGACAGGTTTTCCGCCACTATCGGTCACGACACCACTAATGAACGCATCGCCGGCAGCCAGTACCAGACTAGTCGAGTTTATAAGTGATAATGTCAGGATCACACCCGTTATAACGATATAATTTCGAATCCGTATGTTCATTCTCATTAGATTACCCCTTTTATTTTTACCAGCTACTTCTGCTCTAAGTCTTTATTTATATTAGGCACAAAATATTTTATTATCTTGCCAGCTTTTCATTAATCCAACGAACTATCATTCCCTCTAATTCCGGCTTGGTTTTCATCATTGCTGAACCCCGTCCAGCATCTTCATATACCAGTAACTCGGTCTCTTTATTATTTGACAATTGGTAAGCCTCGCGGGTAGCGTCTATCAGGCTTCTGCCGTCTGCCCTGATGTCACGGGTACTGGCAACCAGAAATAATGGAATATCCATCTCGGTCATGTATCTTTTAGTGTCATCATTGCCACCATAAAAAGAAAGGCCAACGATTGTTTTTATACGGTCATCACCATAAGCCGCAGCGACTGTTGGTCCGCCCCTGGACGTTGCAGTAACCAGGGCGATACGATTTGAATCGACACCACTTTGAGATGTGATGAATTTTATTGCGGCTTTTATATCTTTTTGTATCGTATCTATATCAAAGGCATAGGGTCTTTCATTGGGTACACTCTTCATATAACCACGTTGGTCAAATATCAGTGAAGCCAACCCTGTTTTTGTCGCTTCACGCGCCAGGGGATACCACGTCGTGGCATCATGATTTGCACCGTGGATATATACAACAGCGCCCACAGGTCCTGCATTCTTATCAAGACCATCTGGCATATAAAGAGTGCCTCGAAGTAGCTTTCCGTCTTCGGTTTTAAAGGATATTGCTGATTGGTAGCCAATTCCTACCAGGTTTTTCTTGAGCCAGTCTGTCGTTCTCTTGATGGGCTGACCGGGACGGTTAAATATAGATGCGCCACGATCCATCACAAACATCAGGCGACTACCTTTATCTTCCGAGAGAAAAAAAGGTTCAGCGGCCATTTCCTGTTTTTGTCTGGGATCGTCCTCACTGGCGAGTGCAAGAATAGGTAAATCCTTTCGGAATTTTATACTCTCACGACCCTTGTCACTTAACCAACCTGTACTCAAGATCAATGCCTTAATCTGAGAAATATTAATTGCCGCTTCACGTGCAACGTAATCAACCATGTCGCTGGCACCAAATACAGCAATGCGGTTGCCATCCACCTCCTTTTGAGACGCAAGATATTTTACCGCAGCACGAATATCCAACTGCATCGCATCGCGCTCTTCTTGCGTAAATGATTGGTAATCCTTTTCACCATAGCTGGCATCCGTGCCACGTAT
>JBNMOP010000117.1:0-8432 GCA_051275005.1 Gammaproteobacteria bacterium
AAGAATAATTATGAAGATAATTAGAGGATATTATTTTGAAGTTTGATGTAATTGCAAAAGCTGGCCCGGCGAGGCGTGGTCGTATGAGTTTTGATCGAGGTACGGTGGAAACGCCTGCATTTATGCCCGTGGGCACCTATGGCACGGTCAAGGCCATGACACCGGAAGAATTACGAGAGGTAGGTGCTGAGATTATTCTTGGGAACACCTTCCACCTTATGTTACGTCCCGGAACTGAAGTGATCGAGCAACATGGAGGACTGCATGGATTTATGCATTGGTCAGGCCCGATATTGACTGATTCAGGTGGCTTTCAGGTCTTTAGTCTTGCAGAAAAACGAACGGTTAAAGAGGCTGGGGTGGCATTTCAGTCTCCCATCGACGGGTCTCCAGTCTTTCTCGATCCTGAGCGGGCAATCGCTGTACAACATAGTTTAAATTCAGATATTGTCATGATATTTGATGAATGCACCCCTTATCCTGCTGAAAAGAGTGTCGCTCAGGAATCAATGGCATTATCTATGCGTTGGGCGGCACGTTCAAAACTTGCCCATGGAGAAAATCCAAACGCCCTCTTCGGGATAGTCCAGGGAGGTATGTATCATGATCTGAGGGAGCAATCACTGGAAGGACTTATTGAGATCGGGTTTGATGGTTATGCTATTGGTGGCTTATCGGTAGGCGAACCAAAGACGGAAATGAATTCGGTACTGACACACATTACGCCAAAATTACCCGTTGATAAACCAAGGTATCTTATGGGCGTAGGTACTCCTGAAGATATTGTTGAGGCAGTATGTAAGGGTATCGATATGTTTGATTGCGTCATGCCCACGCGAAATGCACGTAACGGTCAGCTTTTTACCTCCACGGGCGTAATCAAGATACGAAATGCTAAACATCGAACTAGTGATAAACCAGCTGATAGTGATTGTAAGTGTTATACCTGTCGAAATTATAGTCGGGCTTATTTGTATCATCTGGATAAGACAAATGAAATACTCGGAGCTCGCCTGAATACCTGGCATAACTTATATTATTATCAGACATTAATGAGGGATCTGCAGACGGCTATAGAACAGGATGATCTGGAACTGATGGTTGCTCGGTTTTATGAACGTCGCCATGATAGCTAGTTATAATAGCCATATGTGAATATGCCCTTAGATGTATCAGACTAAGCCGTCTATCCAAAACAGGTTAATACCTGGAAATTGGTTTCCCCTGTTAAGGAATCGATAGATTCGGTCTTTTTCTGCAAATATCAGTTAGAAAAACCGCGCAAAAGTGTTTCTCTATGGCATAATGGCGCGCTTTAATCACTAAGATGAACCCGTATGTTCGACTTTATAATAAATAACGCCCAAGCACAGTCCGCCCCGGCAGAAGGGGGCAATGGCTCTTTTTTGATCATGATGGTGATTTTTTTTGTAATATTTTATTTTATGTTGATGCGCCCACAGATGAAGCAGGCAAAAGAACATAAAAAGCTGATTGAAGGTATGACAAAAGGTGATGAAGTAATTACCGGTGGTGGCCTGCTAGGAAAAATTACTGACATTGGGGAAAATTTTATCGCACTTGAGGTTGCCGCAGGAACCGAAATAAGGGTGCAAAAAAACTCAGTCACGACATTGTTGCCCAAGGGGACAATCAAAAGTTTGTGAACAGGACTTTACAGGAATAATTTGAAGCATGAATCGTTACCCTCTCTGGAAATATATATTAATTGTTATTATCACCGTTCTGTCGGTGTTGTATGCCTTGCCAAATATATATGGCAAGGATCCGGCTGTTCAAATTTCTACCACTAGTGGTGAGGTCTCTGAATTAACCCAGTTCGAAGTCGAGGCTGCGCTCGATAGTGCGGATATAAATTATTTATCTATCGATTTTGGCTTTAATAGTTTAATTGTCAGGTTTGAAGACGAAGATGTTCAAGTTAAAGCACTCGCTGCAATAAAAGCGACCTTAAATAATAGCTATATTGTTGCCTTGAATTTAGTCCCTGCTACGCCAGACTGGTTAAATAGTCTGGGGGCAGAGCCCATGTTCCTGGGATTAGATTTACGCGGTGGTGTTAATTTTCTCATGCAAGTTGATATGGATGCCGCAACGGTAAAGGCAGAAGAAAGATATGTTTCTGACTTGCGTACCTTGTTGAGGGATGAAGGTATCCGGTACCGTACTATTAGCCGTCTGGATCAAGGTGGTGTAATGGTACGTTTTCGCGATGCTCAACAACGATCAGATGCAATTACCTTGATTGAAAATACCTACCTAGAGTTAACAGTATCTGAAGTTAATGATACATCAGGTGAATTTGCCGCAGTGGCGGAGGTGAGTGAACTCTCACAAAATGAAACCCGTAGAAACGCCTTGCAACAAAATATAACAACCTTACGTAAACGAGTTAATGAACTAGGTGTTGCCGAGCCGGTTATCCAACAACAGGGACTGGAGCGAATTGTAGTACAGCTACCCGGCGTTCAGGATCCTACACGTGCCAAGGAAATTTTGGGCGCTACGGCCACATTAGAATTTCGACTGGTAGATCAGGAAAATGATATTCAGTCTGCACTTGATGGTCGAGTCCCGCCAAGCTCAAAACTTTATTATACTCGGGAAGGCATACCATTATTGATTAAACGTCAGATAATGTTGACAGGGGAGTACATAATTGGCGCGGCATCGGGGATAGATGCTGTTCAAGGCGGTCCTAATGTCTCCATAACACTAGACGGAACTGGTGAAAAGATGTTTCGCGCGGCTACATCTGAAGAAGTTGGTAAGAATATGGCCATCATTTTTATCGAAAACAAAACTGAGACCGTAGAAGAAAACGGCGAAATGGTGAAAAAGACGCAGGTTGTAGAAGAGGTTATTAGTAATGCAACCATCCTTGAAACTCTGGGTAAAAGATTTCAGATAACAGGTCTTGATTCAACTCAAGAATCACGCAATCTTGCCTTGTTGTTGCGTGCTGGTGCGTTAGCAGCACCCATCGAAATTATCGAAGAGCGTACTATCGGGCCTAGTCTGGGACAAGAAAATATTCAACAGGGATTTAACTCGGTTGTAATTGGTTTTCTTTTAGTACTGGTTTTTATGCTGGTTTATTATCGGGTCTTTGGCATTGCTGCGAATGTCGCCCTGACTTTGAATCTGGTCTTGATTATTGCCTTACTTTCATTATTACAGGCTACTCTCACGTTGCCCGGTATCGCCGGCATTGTCTTGACAGTTGGTATGGCTGTGGATGCAAATGTTCTTATCTATGAACGTATACGAGAAGAGTTACGCAATGGGAATTCACCTCATGCCAGTATTCATGCCGGATATGAAAAGGCATTCTCCACCATTGCTGATGCAAACATAACAACATTAATAGCTGCACTCGTGTTGTTCAGTTTTGGAACTGGCCCAATAAAAGGATTTGCTGTCACGTTATCACTGGGAATCATGTGCTCTATGTTTACAGCGATCGTGGTTACTCGAGGTATTATTAATTTAATATATGGTGGCCGTCGAATTCAGGCTCTGGCAATTTAATAAGAAAAGAATTTAAATATGGAATTTTTCAAAAAAACTACCACTGTTGATTTTCTGGGACAACGGAAAATTGCAGTTGTTATATCGACAATAATGATAATCGGGTCAATTATATTATTGTTGGGAAATGGATTAAATTTTGGAGTGGATTTTACGGGTGGAACGATAGTTGAACTGCGTTACCAGGAGACGGTTGATTTAGAGGCCGTCAGAGGGATACTGGAAGGTTCGGAATTCAGTAGTGCTACAGTACAATATTTTGGGGCTGCGAACGAAATTATGATTCGTTTGGCACCGTTGGAAGGACTGGACAGTTCACAAATCAGTGAACAGGTAATGCAGTTACTAGAGCAAAGTGGCCAACAGATTGAACTAAGACGCGTTGAATTTGTTGGTGCACAAGTTGGCGATGAGCTGACTGAAAGTGGCGGAATGGCAATGTTAATTGCTTTGTTTTTTATAACGCTTTACGTCGGAATCAGGTTCCAGACTCGGTTTTCACTCGGGGCAATTGCTGCTTTAATACATGACGTAATCACAACACTCGGGTTTTTCGCATTAACGCAGATGGATTTTAATTTAAGTGTCCTGGCGGCGATACTAGCAGTCATTGGTTACTCATTAAACGATACCATTGTTGTTTTTGATAGAATTCGTGAAAACTTCAGGAAGTTAAGAAATACTACGCCTTACGAAGTTTGTAATATTTCCATTAATCAAACTATGAGCAGGACAATAATTACTGGTCTTACAACTTTGCTGGTATTGTTCGCGCTGTTTTTACTAGGCGGTGAAACCATTCATGGTTTTGCAACTGCATTGATCGTTGGTGTGATTGTGGGAACTTATTCATCAATCTATGTTGCTAGCCCAGTTACACTGGCCTTGGGTGTATCAAGAGAGGACTTGATGCCTGTAGAAAAAGAAGGTTCGGATTTACCAGACAGACCCTGATAAATAATACGGTCATTTTGTAGTAAATATGATGATAATCTCATTCCATTCGCCTTAATACATATTCAAACAAGGCTTGCCCGCAGACAGCATGAATATCATTGCTGACAAATCAATTCCATTTATCGGTCATTTTTTTAATTCAATTGGCGATCTGACTTTGCTGGACAGCAAGGAAATTTCTCATTCTGTACTGAAAAATACTGATGTTCTCCTGGTACGTACTGTCACCCAGGTAAATCAGGAGTTATTAAAGGGTACCTCTATTCAATATGTTGCCACAGCAACCAGTGGTTATGATCATATCGATATAGATTATTTAAACACTAAGGGTATTGGATTTGCACATGCTCCTGGCTGTAATGCACGTTCAGTCGCTGAGTATGTATTAAGTAGTTTGTTTGTGATATCTGAGCTAATGAATTTTGAGTTGATTAATAAGTCAGTTGCCATTATCGGGTGTGGAAATGTGGGGTCAATTGTATCGTCATTTATTAAAAAACTTGGATTGGATTGCCAGATATATGATCCTCCGCGCCAGGAGAATGAGGATAAGGTCAATTTTTCAACACTAGAAGATATTAAAAAGGCAGATATTATTACTATACACGTACCGCTTGTTAGACAGGGTCCGTATAAAACGTCAAATCTTATAAATGCTGATTTTTTATCAGGACTAAAATCAAATGTTGTATTGATTAATACATCTCGAGGTGGTGTCATAGATGAAAAAAGTTTATGTCACTTTATTGATTCAAATTCTGATTGTTCAGTCGTGCTAGATGTATGGAAAAACGAGCCAGATATAAATATAGAACTTTTAAATAAAGTTAGTATTGCCACCCCTCATATAGCTGGATACAGTCTGGACGGAAAGTTTAACGGCACATATGAGATATATAAAAAAGTATGTGATTATTTTAAATTAGAAATTAACAAGTCTAAATTGATATGTCTGCCTGAATATGAAAATAATCATATTCAGTTAGGTGAATATGATAGTGAAATAGATGCAATTAAAATGGCAACATTGTCTAGCTATGATGTTCGAACCGATAGTGCTGCGTTGAGTCATTTGCAAAATGTTGATGATCACAATAAAGCTGGATATTTTGCAGAATTAAGAAATAATTACTCAACCAGAAGAGAGTTTTTTTCTATGACAGTCTCCCTTCCTGAGCGAAATAATAGTTTGCAACGGAAAATGGAAATTTTGGGTTTTAATATATGATAATTAACATATAGACCGGATACTGTAATGGCAATAAAAAATCTAGGCTTTCTTGCCTCACACCGTGGTTCAAATATGCAGAGTATTATTGATGCCTGTAATCAAGGTACTCTAGATGCGGTTCCTGCAGTAGTAATCAGCAATAATGGGGATTCAGCGGCCCTGGAAAGGGCAAATAGTGAAGGAATTCCGGCATATCATATAAGTAATAAGCGTTTTTCTGATGCGGATGCCCTGGACTGTGAAATACGAGACACATTAATTAAGCATAATGTTGATCTTGTAGTGCTCGCAGGGTTTATGAAAAAGGTAGGTTCCAGGACCATACAGGCATTTGAAGGAAAGATAATTAACGTTCATCCTGCGTTATTACCTAAATTTGGGGGAGAAGGCATGTATGGATACAATGTCCATGAGAAGGTTTTAGCATCAGGAGATAATGAAACAGGTGTAACGATTCATATCGTTACAGATAATTATGATACAGGGCCTATACTCGCACAGCAAAAGGTGCAGGTTATTGTGGGGGATACCGTAGAGTCTCTTGCTAACCGTGTGCTGGTTACTGAGCATATTGTTTATGTGGATACCATAAAGAAAATTATAAATGGTGATATTACATTAAACTAGTTGATGGTTTGTATGTTGCTGGCACGATTGTTTAAGGTTTCGTGTATAGCGCCAGGAACAAATTACAAAAAAATAGTTAAAAAATTTATATTACAACGGATATAACCCTTTATGTTTCCAGCTTTAAAAATATTCTATGATAGATTAGTGCTTGGAAAGCCCGTGCTAGTCCTGATCAGTATTTTATTGATATGTATTACATCGGCTTATTACGCAAAAGATTTTAAATTGGATGCCTCGGCTGATTCATTATTGCTGGAAGGTGACGAAGGGCTGCGTATCTTTCGCGAATCTAGTGAACGGTTTGGAACGCAGGATTTTTTGTTTGTCACCTTTATTCCAGATCAAGACCTTTTCTCAGACTCATCATTAAATCAAATCAGAAAATTAAGGGATGAACTCGCGATATTGCCCTTAATTGATTCTGTAGTTTCCTTAATTGATATACCTTTGGTTAAAAATTCAGGTAGCAGCCTGTCTGATATTGCTAATAACTACAAGACACTTAATGATCCGGATGTTGATCGGTCTGCTGCGAAAGCAGAGTTGCTTGATAGTCCAATTTACAGCAATTTAATTATTAGTGACGACGCGAAGATGACTGCGATTCAATTAAACCTGAAAAATGACCTGGCATATCTAAATCAACAACAAAAAAAAAATCGATTGCTGATTAAAAAATCACAGCAAAAATTATCGCCAGAAGATCAAGTTGAACTTGATGTGGCCTTGGAGAAGTACCTGCTGCTCAAGTCAAAATTTGATTTATCAAATCATGAAAATATAAGAAAAGTTAGGGACATCATGGGCAAGTATCAGCAATATGGTGAATTACATCTGGGCGGGTTAACCATGATTGCCGATGACATGATTTCTTTTATCAAGAAAGATCTGATTGTTTTTGGTATAGGCGTGTTTGCGTTTATGATCTTGATGCTCTCGATAATATTTAAGCTGGCTCGCTGGGTAATTTTACCGCTATCTAGTTGCTTGATTGCTGGTTTAATAATGATGGGTATACTTGGATTTACTGGTTGGCAAGTTACGATAATATCTTCCAATTTTATTTCTCTAATGCTTATTCTTACCATGTCTATGAACGTACATCTTATTGTGCGATACCGACAACTCAGTAGAGATTATTCTGATAAAACTCATAGAGAGCTCGTTATGGACACTTCTTCTCGTATGGTATTGCCTTGTTTATATACTGCGATAACCACAATGATCGGATTTGGCTCACTTGTTGTCAGCGGAATTAAACCGGTAATCGATTTTGGGTGGATGATGGTATTAGGATTAATGGTAACTTTTGTCGTGTCTTTTATATTCTTTCCCAGCTTATTGGTTATCTTGGATAAATCAAAACCTATAGTTAATGATGGTGAAGAAACGCCATTTACCGGTGTGCTGGCAAGAGCTACAGAACATAAAGGTCAATTTATTTTACTTGTTGCTGGAATTCTAGTGTTAGTAAGTATTTTTGGGATAACAAAATTAAAGGTTGAAAATAGTTTTATAAATTATTTCAGTGACAGTACAGAAATATACCGTGGCTTAAGGCAAATAGATGAAAAACTAGGGGGCACAACTCCGCTTGACGTCATTATTAAATTTGATCCCGTGGAAGAATATGGCGAAGCCGTTGAAGATGAATTTTCTGAGATTGATGATTTGTTTGGAGAATTTGAAGATGATCCTGCAGATGCTTGGTTTACGTCCTATAAAATTGATCTCATAAAGGACGTCCATAATTATATGGACAGCCTGTCAGCGGTGGGCAAGGTTTTATCTTTGGCCTCGGTAATTAGATTGGCGGAAGAATTAAACGAGGGCGAAGAATTTGATGCTTTTGAATTGGCGATTATTAATAAGCGTATTAGCCCGGAATTAAAGAAAAGCATAATAGATCCCTATATTTCGATAGAAGACAATCAGGCGCGAATATCTACTCGAGTACAGGATTCCTTGCCAGAACTTCGACGAAATGAACTATTGAATCAAATTAAATCAGATCTGGAATCTCGTTTTCAGCTGGATCGTGATGATTATGAAATTACTGGCT
>JBNMOP010000118.1:0-8264 GCA_051275005.1 Gammaproteobacteria bacterium
GGTTAAAGAGATAAAGGAGCTTCCACCAACGCCACCAGGTAATAATGCCTCGGTCTTGTCAATTATGGCCTGGAGCCTGAAAATGCGTTACTGGTCGTGGAGCATTGATAATTATGATTATCCGAAAGATATTCAAATGTTTATTATCTATCATGATCCGAAGCAAAGCCAAAAGCTTGCACATTCACTTGGATTACAAAAAGGATTGATAGGTGTCGTTAATGCTTTTGCAGACAAAAAAATGTCTAAAAATAACAATGTTGTCATTGCCCATGAAATTTTCCATACAATAGGGGCATCGGACAAATACGATCCCAAGACAAACCATCCTCTTTTCCCTATTGGTTTTGCAGAGCCTGAGAAAGTCCCTTCATATCCCCAAGAGAAAGCAGAAATCATGGCCGGACGCATTCCAATATCGGAAAGTGAGTTAAAAGCACCAAGAAGTTTAAAGAAAGTATTGGTCGGTGATGCAACTGCAACAGAAATACGGTGGGTCGGAGTGGATAGTAAATAAGGAAAGGAATAAAATTAAGCATGAATAAACTAATCATCTTATTCCTTTCGAATATTCTGTTGCTCTGCCCAGCTCACGTACTTGCTAGTGAAGCAGATGTGATAGATGCAGAGCTAACGCGAGGAGATGATGGTACTTTTACCTTTAATGTCACTGTACAACATGCAGATGAAGGCTGGAATCATTATGCAACTCACTGGTTAATACTCGATAAGGATGAGCAATTGATCTCCGCACGTAAATTGATGCATCCACATGTAAATGAAAAATCTTTTACCCGTAGTCTTCCAAATGTAGAAATACCTGATGAAGTCACCGAAGTGATTATTGGTGCGCTTTGTTCTACAGGTGATTCTTCTGGAAAACGTTTAACGCTCAAGATCGAGCGATAAGATAAAATCCTACCTTAATTATAAAGGTCTGCCTTCTGGGTAATAAACAAAAACAGTGCAGCCGTCTTTTGATTGTGGGATATGCGCAGAACCTTTTGGCATATGGATATATGTGCCGGTAGGATAATCGCGTACACCATCACTAAATACACCAGAAGCGACATAAACTTCTTCGGAGCTGGATTCATGAACGTCTTCGCCACCTTCCCAGCAGGAGCCAGCATCAAATTCCACTAGCATTGCACGAATCCCGGTCTCATCTTCCATTAGAGGTCGAACACGGATTCCCTTAAACAACTCATTCACAGGAGCATCTTTAAGCTCTCCCCATTGCATTGTCGACATGATTAATTTCTCCTCATTAAGTATTTATAAACATTTCTCATTATCTGCCCTTATCCTGAATTTTCAATAACATTGAGCTATTAAAACCTGTTATCAATGTTTTTATACTGGTGGAACAAAATATAGGTAGCCCAGATAAAAGCCACTAGCATGAGAAATATTCCAAGGTTGAATGCGAGGCTTGCATAGTCATTACATTTTTCCAAACGATCAAGTCGGTTAAGAATATTGTTCCAGTCATGACTGCCAGGAGCATCTGCACCGGTTTTGCCTCCGAGCAAAATGAGTTGTTGTACTTTTGCGTCATCAACATAGGGAGCAATATCCATAAAGCTATGTGCTAACCACCAAAGAGCTACTGTTGCAGCAAAAGTGTTCTGTTTATATAGAAAATTACCCAGCACCACGGTGGGCATGATTAACTGACCTAATGTGCCGCCCAATATGGTCATAAAGTAACCAAAGGGGATAAAAATGATATGCCCGGCTTCGTGAAAAACCAGATGCACATTATGTAGGAAACTATCCATAAGCGGGTAAGGGTTTAGATGAAAATCCATTGTAATAAAACCCCAACCAAGATAAATCATAAAAAATAATGCGATGACGCGACCATAAAAATAAAAAGGATTTATCGATGGCTCAATAAATAAAACCCTGTCAATAATCAGATTAAAAATCTCGGCGCGTTTTTTTGAGACGTCTTCACTTAAGTGATCTTCAACAGCATCGGGTGATGAGAATTGTTGTTTCATCCACTTTGAAAAGATGATGCCGCAAGCAGGGCAGGTTCCTTCATCTACAGTATCGGTTTTGCTTCTTTCGTAAGAACATTTAGGACAGGTGGTATACATTACTATTCCTTACCCTCGGGCAGTACCACAACTCCAACAGTCGGTGAACTGACCTTCAATTTTCTCACCACAGAGACAGATCCATGAACTTCGGTATTCATTTGACTCTTTTGTTAATTCTTCGACAATACTATTAGCTTGATTATAATCTTCGTCATGTAATATCCATATTTCAGGCCAACATTCAAGCGGTGGTAATTCACCCATGGCACCAGCAAGATTAAGATTTTTTATCATGCAGTCGATACCTTCTTCTTCAAGTATCTCCTTGATATGTTCCGTCATAAAACCATGTTCAGAAGAATAAACTTTTTTCATGGTGACTATTTAAAGTGGTTATTGGTAAATCACTACCAGCGCAAAAATACTGGAAACTAACGCAATACCTGCGAGCCAGGCGATCATTAATTGTCGTTTAAGGGTTATCTTTAGGGATTCTGCCAAAGCCTCATTTTGTTTCGCCAGTTGTTCAATGAGTTCTATTTGTTCAACATCAGCTTTGCTATTGTCATCGAGCTTAGAATTTAACTTTTCGATTTCTACTTTAAGTCCATCTAACGTAGTTGGCATATCATCTCTGGATTCAATATCTGTATCATTATCAAAATTATTCCTTTCCTTGATCATTTTTATCAGACGTGCAGCGCCCTGAATGACCAGAGGGGCATTATTCAGAATGGTATTAAGTGTGCCTGGACGTATCATGGTTTTTTCTAAATTATGACTCCGCAAATTTTCGTAGTATTTTATCAGCAGTGAATGAAAGCCTCACATATAATAGCATTTTCTCCCTGGAGTGAATCTCTTCAGTATGGTGATATTAGAAAAATTTAGACAAAAAGGGCGCGAGATCAAGTCCAATGCATTCATGCTCTATCGAAGTTTGGGAGATCCGCGCATACCGTGGTATGTGAAGATAATGGCGATGTTGATTGTCGCCTACATCATCAGCCCGATTGATTTGATTCCTGATTTCATCCCCATTCTTGGTTTGTTGGATGAAATCATTTTAGTACCAATATTTTTATCGTTAACGATTAAAATGATTCCGGTTGAACTTCAGGAGGAATATAAACGATCAAGCTTATTAGAGATCAAAGATAAGCGACTGACAATAATAGGGACGGTAATGATACTGACCGTCTGGATTGTGTTTCTTAGCTTATGCGTGAAGATAATTACGTGAATAACGTCATACTGGCATACGCCAGTATGACGGAAAAAACTGCGAGAAATTATCATCGTCATGCTGGCGCATGCCAGTAACCAGTGAAATAATGCCGCAGCAAGCGGACTATAGTTTAACTAGATACTGGTATTCACCAGCATGACGGCGATGATTATGATTTGACGATACCGATGGTAAGCATTATCCAGGCAAGAATAAAGGCAGTCCCGCCAATTGGTGCAATGGCACCAAGCCAGCGAATGTTGGTGATGCTGAGCGCGTAAAGGCTACCGGAAAATAAGACAATCCCCATCACCATTAGCCATGCGGACCAGCGAAAATAAGGAGAGCTAGTTAATTGCATTGCAATTAAGCCTACTAGAATCAAGCCAACCGCATGATAAAAGTGATATTGCACACCCGTTTGGAAAATCGCCATATTTTCTATGGAGAGTCTGGCTTTTAGACCATGTGCACCAAAAGCACCTATCAACACGACCAGCAATGCATTAATGCTTCCAAGCACTAAATAAAATTTGGCCATTTAATTTTCTTTGCTAAATTTATTGTTTAATAAACTTCATAGTCATCCGATCACTTTCACCGATCGCTGTATATTTAGCTTTGTCTTTTTCCTTTTCGCGATAGCTCGGAGGTAAGGACCAGACACCTTCAGGATAATCTTTGGTATCTTTTGGATTGGCGTTAATGTCAGAACTTTTAACCAATTCAAATCCATTAGCTTCAATCAGTTCGATCAGATAAGTTTTAGGTATGTAGCCTTTTTCAGCACTTACCTTGGGGTCACTTCCATCAGCGGCGCGATGTTGAACCACACCTAACACACCACCCGGTTTCAAAACACGATTGAATGCTGCAAATATGTCTTCAATGCCGCCATATCTGATCCAGTTGTGTGAATTTCTGAAAGTCATAACAATATCCAACGAGCCGTCAGGTATATCAGTAAGGTAACCATTATTTTCGAACAAGACAGTTTTTACTTTGCCATACGTCTCGGCATCAGCACCTATCTTCTTCATGAATTTGTTATGAACATCTCGTAAATATTTAGTCGGATGATTCTCACCAAAACTGGCAACGGTTAATTCACCTGAGTCTTTCATCAAAGGAGCAAGTATTTCAGTGTACCAACCGCCACCTGGCAGTATTTCTAACGCTTTCATATCAGGAGATAAATCGAAGACTGTTAAGGTTTCTTTTGGGTGACGATAAACATCTCTCGCAACGTTTGCAGCGTCGCGTTGTGATCCTTGAATGGCCTTATCAAGTGCATCGGAGATATCCTCTGCCCAGACAGTGGTAGAAAACATGAGTGAAGCAAGTGCAATTAAAACAGTATTTGATAGTTTCATATTATTTCTCATTAATACTCTTATAGATCATTCCAGTATTTTTGCATTTCGAAGTACATAAAAGATGCAGTCCAGGTAATTAAAACCAGACCTGTTAGTGATTCTAGACCGGTCAAGAATCGAAGAGTTCCTGTCGGGATAATGTCACCAAAACCAAGTGTAGTATAGGTAATAAACGAATAATAAACACAGTCCATAAGACTATGGATTGATTCTCCAGAATCGAATGCAATCAGTGATCCTATTGAAGTGGAATGAGTCAGGAAATAATATCCGATTGCAAACATCCATATTTCAGTAATGTGTGCCATCAAGGCACCAAATATTCCGACCACCAGGCGATAACGATGTTTAATACGTAGCGTTGGCATTAATCTAGACAGTCGATACAGCATTTCGTAATGAATCATGACTGCTATAGCAACCAGGATTGAATTGGTTATGAATGCGATGAGCATGTACTAATCAATCATCCTTTAAATCAAGCGATACGGAATTAATGCAATAACGCAAACCAGTTGGTTGCGGACCATCTTCAAATACATGCCCTAAATGCGCATCGCAAGCACTACACATCACTTCCTCTCGACGCATGCCAAGGCTTGAATCGACTTCGCTTTTAATCGCATCTTCGTCTAACGGTTGGAAATAACTTGGCCAACCAGAACCCGAATCAAATTTTGTGTCCGAACTAAACAAAGGATTGCCACAGCATGAACAAACATACGTACCTTTATCCTTGCAGCCATCATACTTTCCAGTAAAAGCACGTTCTGTGCCTTTTTGTCTGCAAATAGCCACCTGTTCAGGCGTTAATTCTTGTTGCCACTCGTCTTCTGTTTTTTCAATGCGTTGTTTGCTCATATTCTAAACCTCTTGTATTTCATTTCTCGATTCTAGCCTCGTCTTACTGGCGCATGCCAGTACCCAGTTTAATTGAGTCCGCTTTCAGCGGTATTATTTTACTGGATACCGGAATAAATCCGGTATGACGTTGTTAATGTCTCGCAGCCTCTACCGTCATGCTGGTGCATACCAGTATCCAGTCGGACTAAAGTCTTGCCTCTACCGTCATGCTGGTGCATACCAGCATCCAGTCAAACAAAAGTCCGCTTGCAGCGGTGCATTATTTTACTGGTTACTAGCATGCGCCAGTATGACGATTGATTATTTTTTATATTCAACTCAGTGTTGTTCAATTAACCTCCAGTCAAACCAACTCTTCATACAGATCTTTCCAATCAGGATTCATTTCTTCAATCGTTTTCAGCTTCCAATCTCTTTTCCAAAACTTCATGGCTTTCTCACGTTGAATAGCAGACTCCATCCTCTCGTGTCGTTCATACCATACGAGCATATCTAAACCATATTTCTGAGTAAAACTCTTTACTACTTTTTCTTTATGTCCCCAAATACGTTTTGGTAAATTCGATGTGACGCCAATGTATAGTGTGCCATTACGTTTGTTAGTCAGTAAATATACACAGGGTTGCTTTTCCATAGCAGTACAGCCTCCTTTTTTAAGTCTTCACTCTCTACCGTCTTACTGGCGCATGCCAGTAACCAGTAAAATAAGTCCACTTTCAGCGGCATTATTTTACTGGATACCGGAACAAGCCCGGTATGACGTTGTTGACGTCTCGCGATTTCCACCGTCATGCTGGCGCATGCCAGTATCCAGTCGAACTATAAGTCCACTTTCAGCGGCATTATTTTACTGGACACCGGAACAAGCCCGGTATGACGTTGTTGACGTCTCGCGATTTCCACCGTCATACTGGTGCATACCAGCATCTAGTCAAACTATAGTCCGCTTGCAGCGGTGCATTATTTCACTGGTTACTGGCATGCGCCAGTACGACGGGTGCTCCGTTCAGAATTTTATTCTGGACATTCTGCCAGTACCAGAGAAAAATATTTATTATCTGGTTCGTAGTGTTTATAAATATTCAGGCCGCTTACTTCGACTAATTCTTCGAGACTATCAACAGTAAATTTGTGACTCACTTCAGTGAGAATGCTATCGCCTTGATGGAAAGCTATTTCTTCATCAAGCTCCTGCAAATGCACGATATGATCACAATTGCTGACAACATGCATCTCAATTCGATTGTGTTCAGAATTAAATTCAGCTTTGTGTTGGAAATTATCAGGATTAAAATTTGCTTTGATTTCACGGTTAAGTACATTCAATACATTCAGATTAAATTCTGCGGTAATGCCTTGTTCGTCGTTATACGCCGCATCCAAAAGATGATTCTCTTTTATGCGATCAGCGCCGAGTAGAAGATAATCACCAGGTTGCATACTGGCTTTAATTTCATTTATAAAATCTCGTGCTTGCCCTGGATAGAAATTACCGATGGTTCCCCCCAGAAAAACATAAAGTCGGGTGCCCTGCGCTTTTGGTAAATGCTCAAGGCCAGCATGATAATCACCCACAAGTGGATTCACATCCAGCCAGCCATAATCCGATTGTAGTTTTTCCGAAACGCTTTCCAGCATGGGTCCACAGACATCCATAGGGGCGTACGAACATCTGTGGTCAGTTTGTTCACATGCATCAAATAACTGTCGCGTTTTCTGTGCATTGCCACTGCCTAGTTCCATAATTTCAGCCGGTTTTACCTGTGCGATAATTTCATTACTATGATGTAGCAGGAGCATCTCTTCTGTACGCGTTGGGTAATATTCAGGCGTATCACAGATTTGTTCAAATAACTGTGAACCTCGTTCGTCATAGAAGTATTTAGGCGGCAGGCTGCGTGGCATTGATAACAATCCAACACGGACATCTTCTGCGATATCAGGCACTTTGCGAGCAGGTCTTACAGATGTGCATGGGTTACTCGTAATAGCCGCGTGTCTTGAGGTTAAATCCTGGTTGTTTTGCATAAAAATTTACCGATTTATTTTTCTTAATTTAAGGCTACCATTTCATTCACTTTGTTGCACATAGTTACGAGATAGTTAGGCGAAGTAAGATAGAATGAAATTTCATAATGAACACGGAAATTAGACAGAGTATCGAGCAAGGGTTCACTCTTGTGACACCCACCAAGCGTCTTGGGCGGGCGTTACAGCAGCAATACATCTCATTTCAGCTAGCAGAACAAAAGAACGTCTGGGAAACACCCGATATCCTGCCTTGGGCCGCCTGGATCATGCGTTTGTGGGACGATTTTGTGGCGCAACAAGCATCGGTACCCATGTTGCTCAATACACAACAGCAACAATGGGTCTGGCAACAGGTCGTCTCTGAATCCCCTCATGCAAAAGGTTTATTACAACCTTCAGCGGCGGCGGCTCAGGCCTATGATGCGCTGAAAAATGCTCGCCAATGGCAAATAGAGATCTTCCCGGAAGATCTCTGGCTCAATAAAGACGCATTTGCCTTCCAATCATGGGTACAAACTTATCAACAACGTTGCGAGAAAAATAAATGGCTGGATGCATCAAGTCTCGAATCAGCCCTATTAGACATTTCACCTGAATGCGCGCACCAATATGCAGCAAAATTATGTCTGGTCGGTTTTGATGAACTGACACCTGCGCAACAATCATTATTACAAGCTCTGGAAAAAGCTGGCGCAGAGATCAAACACATTCAGG
>JBNMOP010000119.1:0-8257 GCA_051275005.1 Gammaproteobacteria bacterium
CCTTTCACTCTATTCAATGATAGCAATGCACAAGGACTCCATTACTGCATCAGAAGCAGCAATGAAATATTTTGTTCTGGGAGCACTGGCATCGGGAATGCTGCTATATGGAATATCAATGTTATATGGTGTTACTGGTGTTCTGGATATGCAAGGGATTGCAAATTATGTCTCTGACAATAGTGACCAAAATTCAAATTTGTTAATGGTATTTGGTATGGTATTTATTATAATTGGTATTGCTTTTAAACTTGGTGCTGTTCCTTTTCATATGTGGGTACCTGATATTTATGAAGGTTCTCCGACTGCGGTGACGCTATTTATTAGTACAGCCCCAAAAATTGCTGCGTTTGCAATGGCAATACGATTTTTATCTGATGGTTTGCAGGGTCTGTTAGCTGATTGGCAGGGTATGTTAATAGTATTGTCAATATTATCTATGGCAGTTGGCAATATCATTGCTATTTCACAGACAAATATAAAACGTATGTTGGCATATTCCACGATAGCCCATGTTGGTTTCTTTTTACTGGGTATCACAAGTGGAACGGTTGATGGTTATGCTGGATCTATGTTCTATATAATCATTTACGCATTGATGAGCATGGGATCTTTTGGAATGATTATACTGCTAGGACGAAAAGGTTTGGAAGCTGATAAGTTGGAAGATTTTAAAGGCCTATCAAAACGGAGTCCATGGTATGCCTTTATTATGCTTATATTGATGTTTTCTATGGCTGGCGTTCCGCCACTAGCAGGGTTCTGGGCTAAATGGTTTGTAATAAAAGAAATTGTGGCAATGGGATATGTCTGGCTCGCTGCATTGGCCGTTGTCTTTTCAGTTATCGGCGCATTTTATTATTTACGGGTCATAAAACTGATGTATTTTGATGAGCCTGATAGTATGGTTGCAATAAAATCCTCACAGGAGATGCGTTTTGTCTTAAGCATGAATGGTATCCTTGTGTTGTTGCTGGGATTTATGCCTGGCATGTTAATGACTTTGTGCATCAGCGCAATCACTTAAAAATAATCTGTTTTATCTGCGCACCAGTTTTAAGTGATATGTGCGACTTGAAAACCTATAGATCAAAAATCTTGTATTAATTACAGCTTGATAAATCAACAGATGATTTTCAAACATCACTATTAATATATTTAAGGAGAAGAAACGTGACAGACACAATGCATGTAATGATTGATTCATGGAAAGATAGCGAAACTATTCCCGACAAATATTCCTTTTGTATTCCCGCTGAAGAAAATCATGTGGCACTGGGAGAAAACATCAGTCCAGCTATTAGTTGGTCAGGTGCGCCTGATGACACGGCATCATTTGTAATTCTGTGTACTGACCCAGGTGTGCCCACAGATATAGAACTTGTAAACAAAGAAGATAAAAAAATTCCAGTAGATACATCTCGCTTCACATTTTTCCACTGGGTACTCGCGGATATTCCAGTAAATATAAATCAACTTGCTGAAGGAGCAGAATCTGATGGTATTCAACCTGGTGGTAAGGATTTTGGGAAGACCAATCATGGAAATCGTGGTATAAATTTTTATACTAACTGGTTTGCAAATGACGAACAAATGAAAGGGCAATATGGTGGATATGATGGTCCTTGCCCTCCGTGGAATGATGAATTAGTACATAAATATTATTTTACTGTATATGCTTTGGATATTGATACGCTGAACCTTGATGCTGGATTTACTGGTCCTGATGTTGAGCGGGCAATGCAAGGTCATATACTTGCTCAAGGTACATATCTTGGTACATATAGTTTAAATCCGAATCTTCGATAATTTAGCTGTTGTATAAATGGGTAGTTCATATAAAAGGACATCAATTTATACTTTTTTAAGTAATGCTGGATTAGAATTAAGACGTAATATAATTGTTATTGAGAATGAATAAATCTAAAACCAGCAGGAGTCTTCCAACCAAACAGAGTACTGGATTTTTGGTACGTTCATTACATCAATCGTTCAATAAGCTATTGGCTCAACGAATTTCTCATGCAAATTTAACGACAGCTCAATGGTTTTTTCTCAGAGCGCTTTGGGAAATGGATGGAGTTGCCCAGCGTGAGTTGAGTAACTCTGTCGGATTAACTGAATCAACCACCGTCGCTGCACTTAAAATTTTAGAAAAAAATAGATTGGTGAAACGAAAACGTGATCGAATTGACTCAAGAAGAATTTTAGTCAATTTGACAAAAAAAGGTAGAGAACTGGAAAAGGAATTACTGCCGGGAGTACTGGAAATAAATCGTATCGTGCATAAGGGTTCCTCCACGAAGGAGATAAAAGCCCTGCAAAAACAACTTTGTCAACTTCGCGCACGGTTAGATGAAGAAGTCAGTCGTAATATATAATTCGGTATGATAGTGAATGTAGTATCAATATTAAATTAATATCTGTATCTGTTGTTTTAACAATTATATGGTATTATGCTTTCATATCAAAGTATAATGTTGCGACACATAGTTCATAATGTTAAGAACAAATTAGATGTATGATTTAGTGTGGATAATTATAATCGTATATTATTTTGTTGCACTGAAATGAGGTTTGCCGGTTAAAATTTTTTTGACTTATATAAAAATTCTTTTATAGGAGAGTGACATGAAAAAACCACCAGAAAAAGTAAAGAGTGGAATCCCGACTGACCTGCGTAGCACACTGGATTGGCTCAGAGCAGAAGGAGATTTAATAGAAACTGATAAGGAAGTAGATCCTGACCTGGAAATTACCGGTCTGCAGAAAATTATGGATGGTGGCTGTCCAATTCTTTTTAATAATGTAAAAGGTAAACCCCATGCACGTGCTGTTACCAATTTATTTGGTGATATCAAAGTGATTGAGAAAATGTTTGGTTGGGAAAATTCTTTGGATCGAGTTAAGAGAGTTGGTTACGCACTGGATCATCCTATAAAACCTTTAGAGATTTCACAAGAAGAGGCCCCATGTCAGGAACATGTAATTACCGATGATCTTGATGTAAATAGGTGGATTACAGCCATTCGCCATACCGAATTAGAATCTGAATTAACTGTGGGTTCGGGTATTTCCTGTGTTATAGGGGATTATTTCGATGGTGGTAGTCATATCGGTTATAACCGTATGAATTTTCGTTGGGGGAATGTTGGTACGTTCCAGATTTCACCCGGATCGCATATGTGGCAAGTCATGACAGAACACTACCGTGATGACGAACCTATTCCGTTGACTATGTGTTTTGGTGTGCCCCCTTCATGTACTTTTATGGCCGGTTCAGGATTTGATTATGCAATGTTGCCTAAGGGTTGCGATGAAGTTGGTATTGCTGGGGCAATACAAGGTTCCCCTGTACGAATAGTAAAATGTCAAACCAATGATGCCTATGCTCTGGCAGATTCAGAATATGTCCTGGAAGGTTTTTTATATCCACGTGATAAACGTTATGAAACCAAGGAGTCAGAAGATGCCGACGTACAGGGCAGGTTTCACTTTCATCCCGAATGGGCAGGCTATATGGGCAAGGCCTACAAGGCGCCGACCTTCCATGTCACAGCTATCACAATGCGTAAACCGGAATCGAAGCCTATTATCTTCCCATTAGGTGTACATACTATGGATGATGCAAATATCGATACCTCTGTTCGCGAATCTGCGATTTTTAATCTTTGTGATCGTTTGCAGCCTGGCATAGTTCAAAATGTACACATACCTTATTGCATGACTGATTGGGGTGGTGCGGTGATCCAGGTAAAAAAACGCAATAAAATCGAAGAAGGTTGGCAGCGTAACTTCCTCACTGCAATTCTTGCCTGTTCACAAGGGGCACGCCTGGTTATTGCAATTAGTGAGGACTGTGATATTTATTCAATGGATGACATCATGTGGTGCTTAACCACACGCGTAAATCCCAGAACGGATATTCTTAACCCACATCCAGGCGGTATTGGACAAACCTTTATGCCTTCAGAACGTATGACTTCCGGTGGCAACGAATGGACTGCAGCGAACACTGTTTTCGAAGGTGGTATGGGCATCGATGCTACAGTTCCTTTTGGCTACGAAAGTGATTTTCATCGTCCTGTCTATCCAGTAGACAAGGTCCGAGCTGAAGATTTCTTTTCTGAAAAAGATATTAAAAATGCCAAGTCCCGTATGCACGGCTGGTTATTATCACTGGCAAGTACAGGTCGATAAACTAAAGACTTGCCTGGCCCGATAGGGAAACCTCGGATGTTGGCCGACTGTTTAGTTCTCGATTGTACAGACCAAACAGGATGGCTCACTGGTCGTGTGTTGGCCGACCTTGGTGCCGAGGTGATTAAAATTGAATCGCCTGCTTCGCCCAGAGATGACTCTGGGTGGCAGGCATTCAATGTCAATAAACAGTTATGCCTGATGGACCTTGTTAAAGAAGAAGGGCAAAAGCTGTTTGATAAGTTTGTTACCCATGCTGATATCATTCTGGTATGCACCCAACCTGGTAAAGATAATTCTGATATATTTGAATATCAGCGACTTGCAAAATTAAACCCCAATCTAATTTTAGTCCGCATTACCCCCTATGGTACCGATGGTCCGCGAGCACATTGGCGTGCATCTGATCTGGAATTAATGGCCGCTGGCGGTGCAATGTCATTGGCAGGTGAGCCGGATTCAACACCAGTACGCATATCGGTTCCACAATCTTATGCATGGACGGGTGTACAGGCCGCAGTGGGTGCCTTAACCGCTTTAAATGCGCGGAGGTTAATTAATCGAGGACAGGAAGTAAGGGTTTCTGCGCAGGCTAGTGTATTACCTACATTAGCTTTTGCACCTATGTATTGGGACATGTTAGGTACAGTGCCAACACGCGCTGGTTCTTTTGCCGTAGGACGTTCTATTACCGGTGCAAAATTTCGCGCATTCTGGCCATGTAAAGATGGATATTTAAATTTCATTATTTATGGAGGGGCTGCAGGTCGACGTACCAATAGGCAACTAGTGAAATGGATGCAGGAATGTAATTGTGATCTGGGTGTACTCTCCGAAATAGACTGGGATTCCTTTACCCAGGTAAAGGCGACTCAAGAAGAAATTGATGCAATGGAAGAACCGATAGCCAGATTCTTTCTGAAATTGACTAAAAATGAGTTTCTTGAACAGGCAAGTAAAAGAGAGCTACTGGGCTATCCAGTATTTACTGTAGATGATATCAGTGAAGATCCACAGCTAAAAGAAAGAAATTTTTGGTCAGATAATACCGATCATGAGAATAAAACTCACCTCCATTGTGGTGTGTTTTATTTGTTGGATGGTGAGCGCCCGGCTTTACGTTACTCAAATGTCAGGCCTAAAGATGCCGATCTGATATTACAGGAGATAATTGATAAATCAGTCACACGGGATACTCCTACTATCCGTGCGCTTGACTCGACGCCTATCGCTCAGCGAGCACTGGAAGGCGTAAAAGTATTGGAGTTTGGTGGCTACGCTGCCGGACCACAAATAGGAAAGATACTCGCAAATTTTGGTGCAACAGTGATTCACGTAGAATCACCCGATCGTCCAGATGGTTTTCGTCTTGAATACCCACCTTTCAAAGATGGTAAACCTGGTCTAAATCGAGGAGGTTGTTTTAGTATTTTTAACGATTCCAAGTATGCGATAACTCTCGATGTCAAAAAACCAGGCGGTATTGATTTGGCCTTACGCTTGACAGAATGGGCAGATGTTGTCATTGAGAATATGCGGCCTGGGGTTATTAATAGAATTGGTCTGGGATTTGAAGCCCTGGTTAAAAATAATTCGGATCTGGTCATGTTATCAACCTGTAATATGGGACAGACCGGCTCGCGCGCGATGACACCTGGATTTGGTTCACAACTCTCAGCTCTATCGGGATTTTGCGGGTTAACGGGTGCAACAGATGGTCCACCAATGTTGTTGTATGGACCTTATATAGACTTCATTGCGGCCAATTTTGGTGCAGCAGCTGTGCTGGCCGCCCTGGATAAAAGCAAAAAAACAGGGCAAAGTAGTAAGATCGATCTTTCTCAATATGAAACCGGGCTACAATTTATTGCCGGTGCCTTATACGATTACCATGAGCAAGGTATTATCGCTGCTAGAGATATGAATTCTGATCCGCTTGCCGTTCCCCATGGTGCATATCCTTGCCTGAATAATCAGTGGTTAACCTTGTCATGTTGGTCTGATGATGAATTTAAAGTATTAACGATGTTAATGGGTAAACAGGATCTTGCCCTGGATCCGCGATTTTCCAATCTGGTATTGCGTAAGAAAAATGAAAAAGTATTAAATGATCTCATCGGTACCTGGTCCCTTGAGCACGAGGCAGTTGCACTGGCTGAAACATTGCAGAATAATGGGATCTGCTCTTACCCTGTGAATACGGTAGCAGGTGTCTTTTCAGACCCACAATTATCTCAACTGGAGATCTGGCGTTGGCAGCAACATCCAGAAATAGGACGACAGGCCTATATATTCCCCCCCTTTGATTTATGTGAAACTCCGGGAGACATTTATAGACATGCACCGCTATTTGGAGGAGATAATGACTACGTGTTTCGTGAGTTAGTTGGATTAGGTGATGAAGAAATGGAAAATTATCGCCAACAGGGTGTTATAGGGTAGATTTTAAGGCGTTACTTGAGAATTACTAATTTCCGCAATTTGTTGACCCATATTTATCTCCACATCAGTTGCAATTCGCGGCGCCCAGCTAATTTTTTCCTTTTCAAATAACAAGATCACTGTTGAACCCATATTGAAGCGACCCGCCTCTGCTCCTTTGGGAAGGCGGATTTTCTCATCTGTAGTAGTATAATTTTGGATAGATTTTTTGTGAATATCATTAGGTGTAATCTCACCAGCCCAGACGGTTTCCATGCTCCCTACAAATATTGCTCCCACCATGATTAAAGCCACGTTACCAATGTCTGTTTTAAATAAATTAATGACTCGTTCATTCCGGGCAAAAAGATTATCGATACCCTGGGTGGTGTTAGGACTAACTGAGAATAGTTTTCCTGGAATATATATCATGGATTGTAATTCGCCATCCATAGGCATGTGTATTCGATGATAGTCTTTGGGAGAAAGATACAAGGTTATAAAATCTCCATCTGTAAATTTTGCAGCCAGTGCTTGATCTCCTCCTAATAATGAGAGCAGGGTATAATCCTTTCCCTTGGCTTGCACTAGTTTGTCTTTATTGATTCTCCCATATTGACTAACGCTACCATCTACTGGCGATATAATTGATTGAATTGATATATCTACAGGTCTTGCAGAAGAATTTAATTGACGGGTAAAAAATGCATTAAAACTATTATATTCTCCTGCATCAGTTTGCTCAGCAATTGACATGTCTACTTTATAAAATTTAATAAAAGATTGAATTATAAAATCTTTAAAGGGTGGCCAGGTTACTCTGGTTATCTTATACATCAAACTGGATAAAAAATGCTGGGGTAGTAGTTTTTGATAGCTAACCTTCAGACCTGCAAAATTGCCCGAGTTGGACGATGGTTTATTATCAGGGACTTGCTGATACAGATCAGTCATATTTCTTACTTGAGCGCTAGTTTCCAGTTTAGTGTTATCTGAAAATTCCAATATTAGCGATACTGTATTGTCAGTTTTCAGTTGTTTATTAGCATTGTAAAGCATCAAATGAAAATCGCCAGGTTTCAATACCAGCTGGTCATTAGCTGGTATACGAATATTTTCAAACATTTCCATACTAGATATGTCGTTTTCTGTAACAGTCTTATGTATCTCGATTTTTGAAAAGTCTGGACTATTTATCGAGATCAATGTGATTAGATCTTGTCCATTATTTCTGATAGTTAAATAACCCGCATGTGTACTTACAGTAGGTGGGGCCGTTGCTATCCATGCATCAGTCACAGATATATTCAACTGTGCATTAACACTAAAGCTCAAGAAGAATAAAATGAACGTTGTATATAGTTGTATCAATGTCAATTTTGATTGGAAATAAATTGTTCAATATCTACAAATCTGGATTGTATATCGAGCGGATTGAAAGGTTGAGAAAATATAGAGATGAGTTGTACATTTGGGTCCATTAAAAAGATTGAACTAGTGTGACTTACAAGATAGCTTCCGTCTTCTGCTGCAGATTCATTTAAGTAAGAAATGCCAATTTGTGATGTGAGGCTGTCTAGTTGCTCATGTGTTCCACCTAGTGCAATGAATTTACTATTGAAATGACCAATATAAC
>JBNMOP010000120.1:0-8256 GCA_051275005.1 Gammaproteobacteria bacterium
GGCTGCATGTACCGGATTACGAACTGTTATTACCATAGAGGAGGCAAGAACCAGGATCGCTGCAAAGAAATAGAATATGTATAAACTGATCATTTTTATTATTGAATACTCATTACATCTAAAAATATTTTTTAATTATTTACTCAACATTAATATATGTTTTATCTGAACAATGCATCGCTGGCACGGTCTTCTGCTATTTGTGCTTCGTATTTATCACCATTTTCCAACAACCTTTGTTTGTTCATTAATAAATCACCTCGCTTCTCACCATGGTATTCAAATATTCTGGTTTCAACTATGGAATCTACTGGACATGACTCCTCACAAAATCCGCAAAATATACATTTTGTTAAATCAATATCATAACGAGTTGTTCTTCGTGTCCCGTCTTCTCGCTGTTCAGAATCTATTGTAATTGCGACAGCCGGACAAACCGCTTCACATAGCTTACATGCGATGCATCTCTCTTCACCATTTGGATATCGTCTAAGCGCATGCAATCCGCGAAACCGTGGAGACATTGGCGTTTTTTCTTCAGGATATTGTACAGTTATCTTTCTTTTAAATAGATAACCTCCTGTCAATTGCAGGCCCTTAATCAGTTCCCATAAAAAAAGGCTTTGGAAATATTGTTGAATTTTTTGCATTTTTATTTCTCTCATTTCCTCTTTAATTTCTTAGAGACTCGTGGCTCGTAAAATATCTATGATCATATATGCCACTGTTGTAAAGTTATTTTCATCTGTGTTACTAATTCATTTCTGTTATCGAGTCACTAGTCCCGTTTTCAATTAAACCAAGGTGGTATTTCTGTCACCACCATCACCGAGACAATGACGATCCACACGATAGTTATTGGTAAAAAGACCTTCCAACCAAGTCTCATAATCTGATCATATCGATAGCGGGGAAAAGTAGCCCTAAACCACAAAAATAAAAACAGGAAAAATGATGTCTTTAATAACAACCATATTATTCCATGATCTCCAATTACAGGTATACCCTGGAACGGCGATAACCAACCTCCCAAAAAGAAGATAGCTGACAATACTGAAATCATTATCATGTTTGCATATTCAGCCATAAAGAAAATAGAAAACGCCATCCCACCGTATTCAACATGAAAACCTGCGACAATTTCAGACTCTCCTTCGGCAACATCGAAGGGCGCACGGTTAGTCTCAGCGACACCAGATATAAAATAAATAATGAAAATCGGGAATAATGGAACCCAATACCAATGCAATATGCTGCCACTCTGAGCTTCAATTATGTCACCAAGGTTAAGGCTGCCTGCGGCAATTAATACACATACCAGGGCAAAACCCATTGCAATTTCATATGAAACGATTTGTGCAGCAGAGCGCATGGCACCGAGGAATGCATATTTAGAATTTGATGCCCAGCCAGCAATGATAACGCCGTAAACGGAAAGTGATGTCAATGCTAAAATATATAAAAGCCCAGCGTTAATATCTGCCAGCACACTTACATCATCAAACGGGATAACTGCCCAGGCAGCAATCGAGGGAGCAAAAGATAAAATAGGCGCAATAATAAATAATGTCTTATTGGCACCGGTAGGTATGATTATCTCCTTGAACATGAGTTTAACTGCATCAGCTATAGGTTGACCTAGTCCAAGCATACGAAACCCAAAAAATCCAACCCGGTTCGGTCCAATACGGCCCTGGATATAACCGATAATTTTTCTTTCTGCGTAGGTTATATATGCAACGGAAAGTAATAGCGGCACAAGTATGGCTACAATTTTAATAATAGTACTTAGTAAAAACATAACTTCATTTTGTAAAAATGCGGGTATCGCAAACTCTACAATTGGCATTAGCATGGTGCTCTGAATCCAATGAAATAAATTTACCAACATATTTACTAGGTCTTATTTATTGTAACGTCACTGAACCATGCCCCAAGCTCAGTTATATCAGGATGTGCTGCGTGGATATATACTGTATTGTCAGACACACGTTCATCTATGACATAAGCAAGTTCAATTACTTCATCCTGTTGCTGTAATTTGATGTCTGAACCGTTTGTTACTCCGATACTGTCAGCCAATTTTTGATTTATATGAATTAACCCATCAGAAACATCTATTGTTGCTTGCAAGGATTCAGCGTGCCTGACCAACAGGTCACTAGAGTTCATTGGCAATTCTGAAATTCTGACTACAGAACCGTTACTCCCAGGGATTGTATCAATTGAGCCCCAGTGCCCGAGATTTTGCGGCACAAGATTTTTAGTTATTTCATTCAATTCATTACTAATATTATTGACGGTTTCATACTCACAATTTTTAATACCCAGTTTATTAGCCAAGACCCTCAGTATTTTCCAGCCCGGCCTGGATTCACCGGCAGGAGAAACACATGCCTTAAAAATCTGTTGCGTTCCCACGACATTTACATAGCTGCCGTCATTCTCAGCATATAATGACAACGGCAATAAAATATCCGCATATTGTTCCAGCGATTTAGTCTTGTATGCGGTGAAAGCAATTACAGATTCTGAATTCCCAAGGCCGTTACTAGCAAGCTTACTGTCCCAGCAATCCAGCAATGGATCAAGATTGAATAACAAATAGGATTTCAAATTACTTTCCAGCATTTCCAATACATTTAATCCTGTTTGTGAGAGTTTCTCTGCAGCAGGTCCACGATGCGGAACTGCCCCAGCTAACCAGCAGCCAGTTTCATTTGCTACATTACCTAAATAGCCGAATGTAGATGACGTTAACTCTGCAATCTTACCGGCTAAAAATCTAAGTATTGAATACTGTGGATGGGCAGTAAAGGTATTACCTATTAGCACCGCAGAAGATTCGCCGGATAACAATTTACTAGCTATAAGCTTATGTTTTTCATTTGCATCAATATTTTTAAGCAGGCCGACCAGATCCGCGTTAATACCTGACTGGTCAGTTACAGCCTTGAGTATTGCAGACAACTCTTTTGCCATTTCCATGGGAGGAACAATAGCTTGTTCGGCTACACGATAGTTAAAATCATATTCTATGGAATTTACGACCAGAACATCTGCACCCTTTAAAGTTGCTTTTCTTAATCTCAAATTTAACAAAGGTTGTTGCTTGCGTGGATTGGCACCCACCAATAGAACAGCATTTAGATTTTCCAGGTCAGCTATTGGTTGACCTAGCCAGGGATATATAGGGTCATTTTTTTGATCTGAAAAATCACCTTGATGAATACGATGATCAATATTATTACAACCGAGACTCCGAATAATTTTTTGTAATAAATACGCTTCTTCAGATGTTGAAGTAGGTGAGATAATCGCACCCAATTGTTGTGAATTATTTTCAGCGACCAGTTTTAATTGATCACACACTTTATCAATGGCTGTGGACCAATCAATTTCTTTCCACTCTCCATTCTCCTTGACCATTGGTACGGTCAAGCGGTTGCTACTATAAAGACCTTCATAACTGAACCGATCCCGATCGGACAACCAGACTTCGTTAATAGCCTCATTCTGAGCCGGCACAACACGCTTTACTTCATCACCCTTAACATGAAAATGGACATTTGAACCAATGCCATCATGAGGTGCTATGCCAGGGTGTTGGGTCATCTCCCATGTCCTGGCAGAAAATCGAAATGGTTTTGATGTTAATGCGCCCACAGGACATATATCGATTACATTTCCGGAAAGCTCGGATACCATGCTTTTTTCAACGTAAGTACCAATCTCCATATTTTCACTTCGTCCCGTGGCACCAAGTTCACGTAGACCGGCAATTTCCTCTCCAAAACGTACACAACGCGTGCAATGAATACAACGTGTCATTTCTGTTTGTACCAGTGGTCCAATATCCTGATCCTTTACGACGCGTTTCTTTTCCTGATAGCGCGATACATCGGAACCATATCCCATTGCCAAATCCTGAAGTTCACATTCACCACCTTGATCACAAATAGGGCAGTCCAATGGATGATTTATCAACAGAAATTCCATTACTGATTTTTGTGCATTACGTGCATATTCAGATTGCGTACGAACTATCATGCCATCCATAACAGGCGTAGCACATGCCGGTAGTGGCTTGGGTGCCTTTTCAACTTCTACCAGACACATACGACAATTTGCGGCGACTGTTAATTTTTCGTGATAACAGAACCTTGGTACGTAAATATTATTGGCATCGGTTACCTCGATCAGCATCTGACCCTTACGGGCCTGCACGGGTTTGCCGTCAAGTTCAATTGTTATTGTATCGTCTGTCATCTCAATTATATTTCTATGTGGCCTTGTATTCAGCACTGTCAACAATGCTACGTCCACCGTTATCAATCATGTACTGAAATTCATGTCGATAATGTTTCATAAAACTTTGAATTGGCCATGCTGCAGCATCTCCCAATGCACAGATTGTGTGTCCCTCAATTTTGTTAGCGACATCCACAAGTTTATCCAAATCTTCCGGCACGCCTTTACCATCCATGATCCGACATAGCATCCGATATAGCCAGCCGGTGCCTTCACGGCATGGGGTACATTGTCCGCATGATTCGGCATAATAAAAACGGGAAATCCGACATAACATCTTCACCATACAAGTAGTATCATCCATAATAACAACAGCCCCAGATCCCACCATAGATCCTGCAAGTTTGACCGAATCATAATCCATATTAGCTTCCATCATTTTCTCGCCTGGAACAACAGGCACTGATGAACCTCCTGGTATTACAGCCTTCAGTTTTCGCCCTGTGGTAATGCCACCGGCCATCTCCAGCAGATCCTTGAATGGGGTGCCCATGGGTACCTCAAAATTTCCTGGTTTGTTAACATGCCCACTCACCGAGTAACATTTTGTACCGCCACTATTAGGGACGCCAAAATCTGAAAACCATTTGGCGCCATTTCGAATTATTGATGGGACAGAGGCAAAAGTTTCAGTATTGTTTATGGTTGTAGGCTTGCCGTACAATCCAAAATTGGCTGGAAAGGGAGGTTTAAATCGCGGCAACCCTTTTTTACCTTCCAAAGAATTTAACAACGCAGTCTCTTCGCCGCAGATATAAGCACCGGCACCCAAGGTGGCATAAACATCAATACTTACATCTGAACCCAGGATGTTTTTACCCAAAAATTTATTGTTATAGGCTTCTGTTAATGCATTCTCAAATCGTGAATAAGGTTCATCCATAAACTCACCACGTATGTAGTTGTATCCAACATTTGTACGCATTGCATAACAAGCGATGATCATACCTTCAACAAGAGAATGTGGATTAAAGCGCAATATATCTCGATCTTTACATGTCCCCGGTTCACTTTCATCTGAGTTGCAAACGACATATTTTGGACCATCGAATTTTGCAGGCATAAAACTCCATTTTAAACCTGCCGGAAATCCAGCACCACCTCTACCCTTGAGTCCAGACGCCTTAACCTCTTCGATGACTTGTTCGGGGGCCATTTCATCTTTAATAATTTTTTTTAATGCGTCATATCCGCCAACCTTTAAATAATTTTCTAACGTCCATGGTTGCTCGGTTCCTAAAGTCGCATAACAAACCTGATTTATTTTTATAGCTGTCATCAGTCTAATTGGTCCAGAATTTTATCAATCTTATCTTTGGTAAGGTTTTCATGGTAAACATGATCAACCATCATCATTGGACCGCCGCAGCATGCTGCCAGGCATTCCTCTTCCATCTTTAAAAAAAACTTTCCATCACTGGTTGATTCACCCGTTTTTATACCTAGTTTTTTTTCAGTGTATTCAACTATTTCATCCGAACCTTTCAGCATGCACGAAATATTTGTACAGATTGAAATACTATGTCGGCCAACCGGTGTGGTTTCTAACATTGAATAAAAACTTGCAACCTCATAAACAGCAATTTTGGGCATACCCAGATACTCTGCCACGGTATCCATTATTTCTGGTGTCAAAAAACCATTATTCTCATGCTGTACTTCTCGCAAGGCTGCGAGTATGGCGGACTGCTTCTGATCTTCTGGAAATTTAGTCAACCAATGATCAATTTCCTCGCGTGCGTGGTCAGATAGTTTGTGTTTTATGTCTTCAGTCACTTTTTGTGTCGCTCATTGTTCGTTGCTCGTTGCTCGTTGCTCGTTGCTCGTTGCTCGTTGCTCGTTGCTCGTTGCTCGTTGATCGTTGCTCGTTGCTCGTTGCTCAATATTTATCACCTGGTTTATCAGTAGTTGTCAAAATTATTTTTTACTTCATCTTATCTTCACTAGCAACTATCTATCCACCTCACCAAATACAATATCTTGTGTCCCTATTATCGCTACAACATCTGATAACATATGACCCTGTACCATTTCATTCATTGATGATAAATGCACAAAACCTGGGGCACGTATCTTAAGCCGGTAAGGTTTATTAGCACCATCTGATGCCAAATAGATACCAAACTCTCCTTTTGGATGTTCTACCGCTGCGTAACACTCGCCTTCCGGCACACAATATCCTTCCGTAAATAATTTGAAGTGATGTATTAGTGACTCCATATCATCTTTCATTTCCTCCCGTTTGGGGGGGACTATCTTGTGATCATCAAGGATTACTGGTCCGGGATTAGTGCGCAGCCAATCGACACATTGTTTAATAATACGATTTGATTGGCGCATTTCTTCAATACGAACGAGGTAGCGATCATAGCAATCACCTTCCACACCAACAGGAATATCAAATTCCATCTGGTCATATACTTCATAGGGTTGTTTCTTACGCAAATCCCACTCGATACCTGATCCCCTTAACATTGGCCCGGTAAATCCTAGTTGCATCGCTCGTTCAGGGCTAACCACACCTATCCCTACAGTCCGTTGTTTCCATATTCTGTTATCAGTTAACAAGGTTTCGTATTCATCGACACAACGAGGGAATTTTTCTACGAAGGAATCAATAAAATCCAGTAATGAGCCTTGCCGATTACTATTTAAATCCGCAACTACATTTTCATTCTTCCATTCTGATGTTTGGTATTTTGGCATTTGATCAGGCAAATCCCGATATACACCACCAGGTCGATAATAGGTTGCATGCATCCTTGTTCCAGATACTGCTTCATAGCAGTCCATAAGGTCTTCTCTTTCTCGAAAGCAATAAAGAAATATCGTCATTGCTCCGATATCCAGACCATGGGCACCTAGCCACATTAAATGATTTAATATCCTGGTAATTTCATCAAACATTACTCGAATATATTGAGCACGAATGGGGGGTGTTATACCTAGCAGCTTCTCGATTGCCAGGACATAGGCATGTTCATTACACATCATCGATACATAATCGAGACGATCCATGTAACCAATACTCTGATTATAAGGTTTACTTTCAGCAAGTTTTTCAGTTGCCCGATGCAATAAACCGATATGGGGATCTGCACGTTCGATTATCTCCCCATCCATCTCCAGGACCAGACGTAATACGCCATGGGCAGCAGGATGCTGCGGTCCAAAATTCATTGTCATGTTTCTAATTTCTGGCATTTTCTATTCGATTTAGACTAATTAACTTCTATTGTTTAACTGTATCTAATTTTTCATCTGGTTTATCAAAACGATTGCCGTGGCGTATAACCTTGGGAACCAACACACGATTTTTTATAGTTACCGGCTGATAAACAACACGTTTCTTATCCGGGTCGTAACGTACTTCAACATTTCCCTCAAGAGGAAAATCTTTCCTGAATGGATGACCGATAAACCCATAGTCTGTAAGTATGCGTCTAAGATCTGGATGTCCTTCAAATAAGATACCGTATAGATCAAAGGCTTCTCGCTCAAACCAGTTTGCCGAGGCCCAGATATCCACAACAGAATCTAATCTTGGTGGATCATTTTCGATGTATGCCTTAACCCGTAGACGCCGATTATGATTTAATGACAGCAGATGATAAACAACTGCAAATCGTTCTGGTTTATTCAGATTATCATCATATATATTCTGCGTAACACCTCGACTAAAACCAGAACTGGTTGTGTCTTGTGTCTCCCAATCAGCTTTACCATATTGCAAATAATCAATACCGCATAAATCGATTAACTCTTCAAAACAAAAGTCCTGTTCATTTTTTAAGCTGGACAATATATCTACGACATTTTTGGATTCAATATCGAGAGTAATTTCGTCACAATATATTGTGCTGGCAATAAGTTTATTGTCAAAATAATTACACAACTGTGTATGAAATTTTTCCATTTGATCCGACATGTACTTGAGAATTCCTT
>JBNMOP010000121.1:0-8204 GCA_051275005.1 Gammaproteobacteria bacterium
GATAGTTAAAAATGAATAAAAATTAAATTGACTGGACATAGAATATTAGATAGCTATTGAAATTATAGTAGAGATTATTTATGTTAATTTTTATTGTCTATACAGTTGGGAGGATTCTAGCGAATTCATTGTGCTTGTACAGGTTCAAATATCATTGATTGTTATATTTAAGTAATATTTTTACAAATTTTGATATAGTTATACTATTAGAAAAATACCCAACAATACATTACTTGTCAGTTTTTTAAGGATTTTATAATAAAAATATAATTAAGGAGATATTTTATGTCACTACGAATTGGCGATGAGGCACCTGATTTTACTGCTGAGACAACTGAAGGAACTCTCACGTTTCACGATTGGATAGGAGATAGTTGGGCAGTCCTGTTTTCGCATCCTAAAGACTTTACCCCGGTATGTACGACTGAATTAGGCTATATGGCAGGTCTTAAATCGGAGTTTGAAAAACGAAATACCAAGGTCATTGGCTTGAGTATTGACTCCGTAGAGGATCATCAAAATTGGAAAAAAGACATTGAGGAAACACAGGGCAGTGCGGTGAGTTATCCGATGATCGCTGATACCGATATGGCAGTCGCTAAGCTATTTGACATGATACACCCTAATGCCAGTGGTCCAGCTAAGGAACGAACTGCAGCTGATAATCAAACTATTCGTTCGGTATTTGTTGTTGGCCCGGATAAAAAAATCAAGTTAATGTTGACCTATCCTATGACCACAGGCAGAAATTTTGATGAAGTTCTACGTGTATTGGATTCAATGCAACTTACAGCAGAACATAAAGTTGCAACACCGGTAAATTGGAAAAATGGTGATAAGGTAATTATTGTTCCATCTGTCTCTAATGACGAGGCGAAAGAAAAGTATCCACAGGGATGGGATACGAAGAAGCCTTATCTTAGATTGGTTGATCAGCCGAAATAAAAATTTTGACAGGATTAACAAGATTTACAAGATGTAATGATTTGTTTAGCAGATTTAAAAACCGCCCAAGTGGGCGGTTTTTTTTGATTAGATTACGCTTGCATAGACTTACGCCCTGGAGTTTCAGAACTTCCGCCATCTATGGTTGTATTGCGTGGAAAAAGCTAGATTAGCTTATGTCTTTGTGCTCAAAAAAAATAAAAAAAAACCGTCATGTCCGTAAGAGCATGACGGTGTTATGAGTAAAAATAATTTTAAGGTTTTAAAAATTTCATAGTGAAGCGATCACTATCACGGCCAATGGATTCATCGGTTGAATCAAGTGTTAATGAATCATTTGGGCGATAATGCAGATCAGAGTGGTCTACAAATACAAAGCCCAACTCTTGTAGTTCTTTAATCAAACTAACAGGGTCAACCCGGCGCCATCTTTGTTCAATATACGGTTCCATATGACGTCGTGTGTGATCAATAATTCCGTAGATGCCACCGGATTTTAGTGCCTTGAAGACCTCAATGTTTAGCAATTTTCTACTTTCCGGTGCCATGTTATGCATGTTTCGAAAGGTAAGCACCATATCCACATTCCGTTCTTTAAACTCCACACTATTGACGACGTTATAGCCTCGTTGTGCACCTCGTGACATGTCAAAATTGTCATCCATTATCTCGACCTTATTCAAACCCCATTTTGGCAATTCTTCAGCGACATTGTTTGCACCAGCTCCCAGATATAATTTTCCATTATCAGCCAGTACCTGGCCAAGGATCTTGGTGTAGTAGCCGCGGCCAGGGATTAATTCGATGACGCGCATATTATTCTTCAAACCGAAGAAGGCGAGGGTGGCTGCAGGTAAGCGATAGGTATCAGCATGGCGGTCATTATCCGTGCGATAGGATGCTGCCAATGCCTGAGTGAGCTGGTCTTCAATCGAGTTTGATTGTGCAGTTAAAGCAACTGAAATAAAGCTGCTAAGAATAAAAATGCTAAATTTAATAATAGTTTTTGTCATGTTGCTTCCTTTATTACCTGGATGTTCTAAATTTTTCTGTATTAATTACAGGTCATTGAAATGGGGGGTATTATCACCGAGCAGTCCTCAGGTGATTTCGCAACTTTTCCAAGGCGAACCACATATTGAATATCTCGTGTGTTATTGATGTTATCAACAGGGTTAGAACCTAGAATTAAAATATCGGCATCTTTGCCTTCTTCAATTGTGCCTATTATCTCATCCTTAAAGGTCATTTCTGCCGGCCAACGGGTCGCGCCAAGCAAGACCTTATAGGGCGCAATACCGGTATCGGCCAGCAGCTTCATTTCACGGTGCAGACTGATACCCACCAGCTTGTCATCACCCGCATCCGTAGCAGCCAGGATTCTGCCTCCTGCTTCACTCAGCATCTTGAGAAATTCGCCAACCCTGGCGAGGCTTTTCGTCTGCGTCTCGAGTGTTTCTGCGTCGATACTTCCTGCTCGTGCCCACCATTTAGTCACACCTTGTTTGTATTGTTCCGGCATGTCGCCAAACAGTTCGCCGGGCTGCATAGCACGTTGATCTTCCTGTGCGCCACTGGCAATACTTTCAGCGAAAAAACCCCATCCACCAAACAAGGTGGGATTGAGATATACGGTATTGTCTACCATGGTCTTGATCAAAGCAGGTGATTTCTCAAGATCAATAAGATAGTCACATCGCCGTGAACTCAATGGTTCCGCACATTCACCCGTTAGGGTGGAAGATGTCACAGGCCACATGTGTTCGATGAATTTCATCCCGGTATTGATGGTTTCATAGGCATCCGAGGAATGCCCAACCACAGGCAGTCCCCTGGCGTTGGCTTCTTTCATAACGTTTGCCCGCATGTCAGCCGGGACACTGGATTCCACCTTAATACCATCTACACCCAATTCAACCAGAGTGTCCATATAATTTGAGATTTCTTCACGGGTTTCCAGTTTTTCCCCTACAGGATGTTTGCCATCCAAATCTTGTATGCGGCGACCCGTAATATACAGAGATGGACCATCCGGATTTTCAGGATTGGAGTTCATTAAGTCCTTGTAAGCCTTGATATAATCATTGGGCTCCTGACCGGTTGCATCACAGATTTCACCACAGGGACCGGTGTCCATCAGTGTGGTTAACCCATAATGCAGGCTAGCCCGCTTCCAGATTGGGGCACCGGGTTGCCAGACGCGGAAGTGCACGTGTGCATCAATTAGCCCTGGCATAATATAATTTGATCCAGCATTAATAGTTCTAGTTGCTTCTGGAAGTGATTCGCTGGAGTTTGCAGCGATAATTTTTTCAATCTTACCATCGCGTACTACCAGGCCCTTTATTGGGGTTGGCTCAGGGTCATCTGCAACCATATCCAGTAATACTCCACCACGTATGACCAAATCTGCTGGAGGAATTACAACGATAGGGGCTTTTGCAGCCTCTACCTGTGAGGATTGTGTTGATTGGGCTTGTTCATCAGAGGAACATGCCGCTAAAACGCTGAGTAATAAAAATGTTAAAAAGGTTGTTAATGGTCGATGTAAATAATTCATGTTGTTCCCCTAGAGAGATGTTCGATAATTAGCTGATATGTCAATTTAATCGATGAAAATCACGTTATCACTGGCTAGAGAAGTCGTCAAGTCAGGCTAGGCCAAATACTTCAAATTTTCACAGTAGAAGATGTCAGTGACATTTTGTTGCCTGTTACAGTGGTGGATTTGGGGTGACACACCAGGTAGCTCTCTGATAAGAGTAATGCTCGAGCAATAAATTCTGAGTATAAAATCTTTAAAATTAACCGAACTTTAGAAGTTCTTCTACTACCCGATCACCAAACTCATCCGTTGTAATCATATTCACACCGCTACCTGCTTTAGATAAATCAGATGTCGAGTACCCTTGAATAAATACACTTTGCATAGCCATCCAGATATTGCGCGATTCATCCATCATATTAAAGCTCAGTTCTAACATCATTGCCACAGAACCGATCATAGAATAAGGATTGGCAATATTTTTTCCACCGATATCAGGTGCGGATCCATGTGATGGTTCGTAGTAGGCACTGTTATCACCAATGCAAGCAGAAGGCATCAGGCCCAGTGAACCAAGAATCCCGCCGCCCTGGTCACTAAGTATGTCACCAAACATATTCTCCATGACCATCACATCAAATTGGCAAGGGTTCAAACACAATAATGTCGCTGCGGCATCTACCAGAATATGAATGACTTCTACCTCGGGGTATTCTGTTGCTATTTCTGTGACCACTTCATTCCAGAGCACGCTGGATTTGAGGACATTATTTTTATGTATGTTATGCAAGATTTTTTTACGTTTCATACACTGCTTGAAGGCAACATGGCTGATCCGCGCTATTTGCTCTTCGTCATATTCCAATGTTTCCTTTACGTAGCGCAATCCACGGTCATTTACCCCCACTTCTTTTTCACCAAAGTACAATCCGCCTACTAGCTCACGGATCATTAAGATATCGATGCCATCACCGACGATTTCTGGTTTCAATGGAGAGAAATGTGCAAGCCCTTTTGGTAAATATACAGGCCTAAAGTTTGCGTAGGTATTTAACCATTTGCGCAACGGTAAAATCGCGCCGCGTTCGGCTCGCAGATCAACCGGAATTTTTTCTGTTTCGGCATAACTCAATCCCACTGGCCCTTTCAGGATAGCATCGGCCCTGGCGCAAATTGCCTTGGTGGATTCGGGGAATGGATGTCCTGCCTCAAAATAGGCACTTGCGCCAAATGGGGCTTCTTCCAGTTCAAAATTCACATCGTTTCTCTGGTCAATAACCTTTAAAACCTTTATGGCTTCGCGCATTATTTCAGGGCCAATTCCATCACCTGGCAATACAGCAATCTTATAATTTTTCATATTTTTACCTAATGGTTCCTAACAGTTTCTATCGAATTATTATTTTACGTCTCAAGTATATGTTTTGGGTCAGGCTGTCGTGCCGCCTTCTCTTTCCTGGAACTGAATATTTATCAGACGTAATGTTGCCTGAATTGCGGCAAACACCTGATTGGCATGGACCCCACGGGTTTTCATATTTTTATTCGGACACTGCCAGATAATAATTGCTTCTGTCAGTGCGTTGGTCTCACCACCCTTGGGGATGCGTACCTCAAAATCCACCAGTTTAGGCGTCTTGTAATCGTATTTTTTCAAGACCTTGTTAATGGCACTTATGAAGGCATCGAAACCACCATTGCCGGTGCCGGATGATTTATGAAGTTTATCACCCACCTTAACTTGCAGACTGACGGTGGATTCAAGATCCAATCCGCTGGTGATGGAACAATTAACCAGGGTGACATGGTTGTAGTCTTTGCTCTCCAGTACATCGGCAATAATAAAGGGGAGATCATCTCGTGTGATAGTTTGTTTTGAATCGCCCAATTCCACAATTCTTTGCAAGACTTTTTTCAGATTTTCATCACTCAAGCTTAAGTCCAGTTCTTCCAGATTTTTAATCAGTGATGCCTTGCCACTTAATTTACCCAGGGCATAGCTACGTTTACGATCAAAGCGTACGGGGCTTAATATGCTTTCATACAGCCCACCTTTTTGATCGCCATCGGCGTGGATGCCGGCGGTTTGTGTAAAGACATCCGTGCCAACAATAGGCATATTAGCTGCGACCCGTTTACCGGAAAAATTCTCAACCATTTTGCTTATATCAAATATATGCTCCTCATTAATTGAGAGCTTCATCCCCATTTTATCTTTGAGGATCACGCCAACTTCTGCTACGGAGGCATTCCCCGCTCGTTCACCCAGACAATTCACCGTGCAATGCACGGCATTAACCCCGGCCTTTACTGCGGCCATTACATTTGCCGTGGCAAGTCCATAGTCGTTATGCGGATGAAAATCGAAATTAGTGCCAGGATACTTGTTGACCATTTGGCTGATACTTGAATAAACGTCGTCCGGTCCAAGCACCCCTAATGTGTCGGGCAGTAAATAACGAGACACCCCGCTATCTTTCATGCCGTTCATCAGGCCATAAACATATTCGGGATTATCCCTGTAGCCATTTGACCAATCTTCCAGATACATATTGACCTTAAGTCCCTTACTGAATGCGTACTCAACAGTTTTGAGGATATCAACTATGTGTTCATCCAATGTTTTTCTCAACTGCATGCGGCAATGTTTTTCACTGCCCTTGGTCAGGAGGTTGAGGGTTTTACCGCCTGTTTCGACTACCCAATCTACACTGCGGTTATTGTCCACAAAGCCCAGCACCTCTACTCGCTCAAGAAAACCATTCTCAGCCGCCCATTCATTAATAGTGGTGACGGCAAATTTTTCACCAGCAGAGACCTTCGCCGAGGCAATTTCTATTCGGTCTACATTGAGTTTGCCAAGCAGGGCTTTGGCGATATTGACCTTTTCATCAGGCGTAAAGGACACCCCCTGGGTTTGTTCGCCATCACGCAGGGTGGTATCCATTAACTCAATATGTCTAGGTGCAGTACTGTTCATAACCTTACTTTTGTGGTCTTAATGCCCGAAAAGTATCTTGTGTATCTTGTTTAATTGTATAACCAGTTAAGCTGTGCTTTTTGTTTTTCTTCAAATGTATCGATCTTGTCGAGATGTTGTAGCGTCAAAGCTACATCGTCCAGGCCTTCTAACAAGGCGTCCTTACGGAATTGATCTATTTCAAACTTAATATTGATGCCGCCAGGCGTCGATACAGTCTGTGCCTCAAGGTCAATGGAAAATGCGACTCCTTCATTGGCACTGATCTCTCCCATAACTGCATCAAGTTCTGGTTTGCTAACTACTATGGGCAATATGCCATTTTTAAAACAGTTATTGTAAAAAATATCGGCATAACTGGTGGAGATAATAGTATTTATGCCATAGTCCTCAATAGACCAGGGCGCATGCTCACGGGAAGACCCGCAGCCAAAGTTATCACCGGTAACCAGTATCCTGGTACCTTTAAACGCCGGGTTGTTCAGTTCAAATTTTGGATCATCTGACCCATCTGATAGATATCGCCAGTCATGAAACAGGTTAACCCCAAAGCCAGTGCGTCGAACTTCCTTTAAAAACTGCTTGGGTATGATTTGATCGGTATCGACATTACTGCGATTCAATAATGCCGCTATGCTTTCATGTTTTACGTAAGGTTCCATAACAATCTCTCATTAATTAATTGGTTAATGTTCTGATATCGACAAACCGTCCTGCGGCTGCAGCAGCCGCGGCCATGGCGGGGGAGACCAGGTGGGTGCGTCCGCCTTTACCCTGTCTACCTTCAAAATTACGGTTTGAGGTTGAAGCACAACGTTGTTTCTCATTTAACTGATCACCATTCATGGCCAGACACATGGAGCAGCCTGGGTCTCGCCATTCCCAACCTGCATCCAGAAAGATTTTATCCAGACCTTCTTCTTCGGCTTGTTTTTTTACCAGGTAAGAACCGGGTACCACCAGGGCGGTAACATTATTAGCGACAGTTGTTCCCTTGGTCACTTTGGCGGCGGCACGTAAATCTTCTATACGTCCGTTAGTACAAGACCCGATAAAGACAAATTCGATGGGGATATCTGTTATCTTAATACCTGGCTCCAGGCCCATATACTTCAACGCACTCTCGCAGGCCTTACGTTTAATCTCATCGGTAAAGTCATCGGGGGAGGGCACAGCGCCATTCACACCGGTTACCTGTTCGGGTGATGTACCCCAGGTAACCTGGGGCGCGATATCATCGGCATTAATGGTAAAGACCTTATCAAATTCGGCACCTTCATCGGAGACGATGCTCATCCAATAGGCAACGGCCTTATCCCAGTCATCTCCCTTGGGGGCAAAATCCTTGCCTCTTATAAATTCAATGGTCTTTTCATCAGGTGCCACTAATCCCGCGCGGGCACCACTTTCAATGGCAAGGTTGCACAGGGTCATTCTGCCTTCCATGCTTAATTTTGTTATAGCACTGCCCGCATACTCGATAACGTAACCTGTTGCCCCTGCTGTGCCGATATGGCCAATTATTGACAAGGCAATGTCCTTAGCCGTACAAAAATCCGATAATGTCCCTTCTATATTGATCAACATAGATTTGGCTTTTTTCGAGCGTAGGGTCTGAGTTGCCAATACATGCTCAACTTCAGAGGTACCGATACCAAATGCCAGAGCGCCAAATGCACCGTGGGTGGCGGTATGGCTGTCACCACAAACCACGGTCATGCCAGGATGGACAAA
>JBNMOP010000122.1:0-8170 GCA_051275005.1 Gammaproteobacteria bacterium
GTAATTTTTCACCTATGCTAACTTCATATGTAGAAACTGAAATTTTTCGAGATGCATTGGCTTTTTTTGGTGTTTTTATATTATGTTTGGTAATTTTTTCCGCTCTTGGATATTTTATGCTTAAATTAATAGGGCGCGCTGGTTTAACCGCTGCTGATCGTATCCTTGGTATGGTATTTGGAATTGGTTTAGGCGGTGCAATTGTAGGGGTCATGGTATTTTTGGCAGGATTTACAGAATTAACACGGACAGATTGGTGGCAAGCATCATTAATTGTCAGTCCGTTTGAGCATATTAGTGAGTGGGGGCATCAATTTTTGCCAGAAAGTATTGCGAGTTATCATCATTACGGTTCAATCAACAATGTAATCAATTAAGGTGGATAGTTGAATGTGTGGAATCATGGGTATAGTCGGGAAGAGTTTTGTAAATCAGACTTTGTATGACGGTCTCACGATTATTCAGCATCGTGGTCAGGATGCTGCCGGAATAGTTACTTGTGATGACGAAAGATTTTATTTGCGTAAAAATAATGGTCTTGTAAGAGATGTCTTTCAAACCAGGCATATGTTAAGTCTTAAAGGAAACATGGGTATTGGGCATGTTAGATATCCAACGGCTGGATGTTCTTCTTCAGCTGAGGCTCAGCCATTCTATGTGAATTCTCCATACGGTATTACGCTAGCGCATAATGGAAACCTCACAAATGGTGATCAGTTAAAACGAGATTTGCTAGAGATTGACAGACGACATCTTAATACTGATTCAGATTCCGAAGTTCTATTAAATATATTTGCATATGAATTACAAAAGATAGGAAAGAATCGTAACGACCTAACTTCAGAGGATATTTTTGAGGCAGTCACGCAGGTTCATAAACGTTGCAAAGGTGCCTATGCTGCCATCGTTATGATTATAGGTGTAGGCATTGTTGGTTTTAGAGATCCATTTGGTATACGTCCAATCGTATATGGTGAACGCATGACTGATAAAGGTACTGAATACATTATATCGTCAGAAAGCGTTGGAATTGATGCTCTCGATTTTACGTTGGTGCGTGATGTAGACCCAGGTGAGGCTATATTTATTAGTTCCAATGGTGAGTTTACTGCGAAAAAGTGTGCTGATAAGACCCAGCTTAACCCTTGTATTTTTGAATATGTCTATCTTGCTAGACCCGATTCAATTATTGATAAAATATCTGTCTATAAAGCACGATTACGTATGGGAGAAACGCTTGCCGAGAAAATTCTAAAAACCCGGCCTGACCATGACATAGACGTAGTAATACCTATCCCTGAATCTGGCAGAACGGCTGCACTTTCTATCGCTCATGAATTGGGTGTAAAGTATCGAGAAGGATTTATTAAAAACACATACATACCCAGGACGTTTATTATGCCTGGTCAGGCAATTCGTAAGAAATCGGTACGACAAAAATTAAATGCTATTGGTCTCGAATTTAAAGGTAAAGTTGTATTGCTGGTTGATGATTCGATAGTAAGAGGTACAACCTCAGGAGAAATTATACAAATGGCAAGAGAAGCAGGGGCAAAGAAAGTTTATTTTGCTTCTGCTGCACCTCCTGTTCGGTATCCAAATGTTTATGGTATAGACATTCCTACATCGTCTGAGTTAGTGGCTTATGATCGGACAGAAGATGAAGTTGCTGAGGTTATTGGGGCTGACTGGTTAATTTACCAGGATGTTGACGATCTAATACAGGCTGCCAGGGCCGGGAATCCTGAAATCACGGAATTTGATACTTCCTGTTTTACAGGAAATTACGTTACTGATGATATCAGTAAAGATTATCTAGCACATATTTCCGTGCTTAGAAGTGATAATGCTATGTCCGCTAAAAACGATATTAATGATGAAATGATTATTGATCTTTCAAATGGCGTATAAAATATTTCCAGTATTCTACCAAGTGTCCTCAAATTACACTCTTTAAGATACAGGCTCGTTATTTTATTTCATTGAAAATAATATAATTCTTACTTATAAAATATTGTTCATCTAACTCCAATTCCTCATGCAGTTGAACTACATTATTTGTCCATCATTTCATGGTGCAACGCTTCTTTCGCTATTGTTGAATAACCACTCTGGTATATCTTGCATAGGAGACACATTTCCAAGTCAAAAAATTGATCAGCTATGCTCGTGTGGTGAAAAAATTAGCCGTTGTGCTCAGTGGAGGGAAGTAAAACAGCGTATGGATATTCATAATTTTTCCCATTACCCATATTTGCTACCGGATTATCCTGAACTGATTAATAGATGGAGCATTCAACGATTATTGAATATGACGATGGTTCCTGCCGAAGGCAGAGTTTGGCAGTTACGAATACCTTCTGTGAATCATTTTATAAATTCAATTATAGGCTTACCTATTATCACGATAGCGCCATGGTTATGGCGAACTGAAATAAAAGGCGTTGAGCAATATTCTGAACTTTTTAATATATTCTATAAAATTATCATGGATTTACACGATACTAAAATGTTTATCGATTGTTCCAAGCGATTAGGAAGGATATTAGCACTGCATTCCGGAAATAAAGCTAGAGAGATTACAAAAGTTATTCATATTTGTCGTGATCCTCGTGGCTTTGCAACATCCTGGGAGCGAAATGTAGGAAAGGGAGGCATTTACCTAAGCTCTCAATTATGGCTGGATATGCATATGAGAATTGCTAATACATTGGCAGCGACACAGGGGATAGAGGTAATGTTACTTCGATATGAAGATATTTGTATTAATACTACTGAAGTTATGAACCGGGTGTTCAATTTTTTTGGAATTGATAATGAGTTAGTGGTCTCTGGTCCAGTGTCGGGGAAAAAACATCACATGATTGGTAACAGGATGTTGTTTAAATTTGATGGAGACATTAACGAAGATATTAGTTGGAAAGAGAAGTTAAGCGATAAGCAACAACACACGATATGTAAAGTAACAGAACCACTCTTTAGTCAATACGGATATCAGTACTAGCTGTCCTTTTCTTTTTTTACAGAAGCCACTCCTGATGTCTTTAAGAAGTTATCTTGCATTTGTTGCCACATTTCTATGTTCTTTTTGGTCATTTTTTGTATAGAATCTAACGGTGATGTTGCAGATGCACTATATTTTTCCTGAAAATCCTTTTGTTGAGTAGTGAAAATTTCAAGACTTTTTTCCAGAAAATTAGAGAATACAGACTGATAGGCATTGCCGTAAAATCTTATTAGTTGGGTAAGTGACTCTGTTGACAGTAATGGTTCACCATTGTGTTCCTGTTCAGAAATAATTTGTAATAGGATACCCCTAGTTAGGTCTTCATCGGACTTAACATCTTTGACACAAAAAGTGACGCCTTCCAATACCAGGTTTTTAACATCATCCAGGGTGATATATTTACTAACTTCAGTGTCATAAAGTCGCCGATTTGGATATTTCTTTATAATTCGCATAGCCTATACCTTAGTGTTATCAAGCTCATTAATACAAATTTTATCCACTGTAGTTCTTTTATATCAGCACAATATTAAGTATTTTGTGTTCTGTTGCTACAATGGTACCGGATAAAAACAAAAATCTGTAAATGGCGGTATCTATATCATCTTCACTATTAGTTACAAATGCGATGTTGTATTTTGCTCTATTGTCTTTATCGTTCCAGAGCTAATGCAACACCCTGACCGCCACCAATACACAAAGTTGCCAGACCTTTATGAGCATCTCTTCTCTTCATTTCATATAAAAGTGACACGAGTATGCGACATCCGGATGCACCAATTGGGTGACCTAGAGATATAGCTCCTCCATTAACATTCACCTTATTTATATCCCAACCTAGTTCACGATTTACAGCTATCGCTTGGGCGGCAAAGGCCTCGTTGGCCTCAATCAGGTCGAGCTCGCCGACTTCCCATCCTGCTTTTTTCAGGCACAGTTTCGTTGCAGGTATTGGCCCTGTACCCATAATTTCTGGATCGACTCCCGCACTGGAATAGGCCTTTATTGTAGCTAGAGGCTTTAGCCCGAGTTCTTCAGCCTTGCTTTCGGACATTACAATCACTGCAGCAGCACCATCATTAATGCCAGATGCGTTTCCGGCTGTGACAGTTCCATTTTTATCAAATGCTGGTCGCAATCCAGACAGAGATTCTGCTGTAATACCGGCACGTGGAAATTCATCTTTATCGAAAATAATCGGTTCGCCTTTACGTTGTGGAATTGAAATTAGTACTATTTCATCCTTGAAGATATTGTTTTGTTGTGCGGCTTCTGTTTTTTGTTGTGATGATGCTGAAAATTCATCTTGCTGTTCTCGCGAGATACTAAATTTTTTCGCGATATTCTCTGCGGTGATCCCCATATGATAATCATTGAAGGCATCCCATAGACCATCAACAATCATGGAATCCAGTAACGGCCAGTTACCCATGCGATTACCATTTCGAGAATTTGGTAAGAGGTGAGGAGATAGATTCATATTTTCCTGACCACCCGCAATAATGATCTCAGCATCGCCACATTTAATTGCCTGGGCGGCAAGATGAATAGCTTTTAGACCACTACCACAGACCTTGTTTATCGTCATACAAGGTACAGAATTGGGTAATCCAGCGCCCAAAGATGCTTGTCTTGCAGGATTTTGACCTGTACCTGCGGTTAGCACCTGACCGAGTATAACTTCGTCTATATCTTCAGGCTTAATTCCAGTATCAGCCAATAAAGATTTAATCACTGTTGCGCCAAGTGACGATGCTGGAATAGCAGAAATTGTTCCGCCAAATGATCCTATGGGGGTTCTTCCTGCCGCGACTATAACTATTTTTTTGGTCATCTCTTCCCTTTCTCAGTAATATTTTTGATTGTGCAATTTTCTTGGTGCATATTAACGCTGCAGTGCACAAATTATGCTGCATAGTAGCAAATAGTTTGCCAGGAGACCAGTATTTGTGAGGTGAGATAAAAAACCTTAAGATATATTTATATTGTTGAATAATATAAATATTTTATGAATAGCGATGCGAGATTAAGGTTAGATATCAAAAATGAATAGTTCGGTTATCAACCGCTAAAGCGGCTTCATGCATTGCCTCTGAAAGGGTGGGATGTGCATGAATAGTCCTGGCAATATCCTCTGCGCTTCCCTCAAATTCCATAATAATAACTGCCTCTGAAATCAACTCAGAGGCAGTTGGCCCTATAACATGTATACCTAGTATGCGGTCTGTCTGACTATCGCTGAGTATTTTTACTAAGCCTTCTGTTGAACCGGAAGCGTGGGCACGTCCACTTGCAGCAAAAGGGAAGGTCCCGATTTTATATTCAATACCATCCTCTTTAAGAGACTGTTCAGTTTTACCCACCCAGGCAATTTCAGGCCAGGTATAAATGACCCAGGGGATCACATCATAATTCATGTGCCCCGGTTTTCCTGCAATCCTTTCTGCTACGGCGATACCTTCTTCTGATGCCTTATGTGCAAGCATTGGCCCTCGTATGACGTCACCAATAGCATAGATATTTTCAATATTTGTCTGGCAACGATTATCTACCATAATATAACCACGCTCATCTATTTCCAGTCCAACATTGTCAGCACCCAATCCATCGGTATTGGGCTTTCTGCCAACCGCTACGATAAGTTTATCTACTGTCAGCTGTTGTTTACCTTCCTGGTTTTCATAGGTTATTGTGACTTCTCTATTGTTTGAACCTGTTCCTGATACGCGCGTACCTAATCTTATGTCTAGCCCTTGTTTCCTCAATAATTTTTCTGCGGAGTTGGCGATCTGTCTATCAACGGTTGGAAGAAAATCATCTAGGGCTTCAAGGATAATCACATCTGAACCCAAACGGCTCCAAACGCTGCCTAACTCAAGTCCGATGACTCCAGCACCTATTATTCCTAATCTGCGAGGCGAATCGGTAAAATTGAGTGCACCCGTAGAGTCGACGATCAACTCGTTGTCTACTGGAGCTGATGGGATCTTAAATGGGACAGAGCCTGTTGCAATAATTATATGATTAGCTGTTACGCTATAAAGGTCGCCAGCTTCATTATCAATAGGCGTAATTTCAATTTGATTCTTTGCTAGTAATTTACCTGATCCTTGTAGCCATTCAACCTTGTTTTTTTTAAATAAGCCAGCAATTCCCTGGGTTAATGTCTGAACAATGCCGGCTTTACGTTGTATCATTTTATGAATGTCAATCGTTATACCAGCAGCATTGATGCCATGTTGTTTTGCTTCATGCCGAAGGAAACTAATATGGTGAGATGAGTCCAGCAAGGCTTTTGATGGAATACAACCTACATTTAAACACGTACCACCCAATGCTGGATTACCATCTTCACCTATCCAGCGCTCTATGCATGCAGTTTTAAAACCAAGCTGTGCAGAACGAATTGCAGCCACATAACCACCAGGCCCCGCGCCAATTACCACAACATCATAGTTTTTCATCAATTGTCCTTTAATGTTTTATTATACTTGCAGGAGTAATCGAGAAGGATCTTCCAGCAGGTCCTTGATAGTTACGAGGAACTGTACTGCATCACGTCCATCAATTATGCGATGATCATATGAAAGTGCTAGATACATTATAGGTAGTATTACCACTTCGCCATTTACGGCCATTGGTCGATCTTGAATTTTATGCATACCTAGAATCGCACTTTGAGGAGGATTTAAGATTGGAGTAGACAGTAACGAACCGAATGTACCACCATTGGTAATTGTAAATGTTCCTCCAGTGAGTTCATCAATGGTGAGTTTTGAATCTCGTGCCTTTTGTCCATATTCGGCGACTTTAGCTTCGATTTCTGCAAATGACATTGTATCGGCATTACGAATAATCGGTACTACCAGACCGCGCGTTGCACTTACTGCTATGCCAATATCAAAATAACCGTGGTATACGATGTCCTTACCATCTATCGATGCATTAATAACCGGAAACTTTTTTAAAGCTTCTGTGGATGCCTTTGTAAAAAATGACATGAATCCTAGTTTTACACCATGTTCTTTTTCAAACTGAACCTTGTATTGTGCCCGTAAATCCATGACGGGTTTCATATTAACCTCATTAAATGTAGTCAATATTGCATTGTCATGTTGAGCTGCCATTAGACGTTCAGCGGTACGTTGGCGTAAACGAGACATTGCAACTTTTTCTTCCAGTCGACCTTGCAGATTAACCTTGGGTGCGGTCACTGGATCAGATTCAGGCTTTTGAGTTTGTGCAACAGGTTTCGTTATTTCGACAGGTACGCTTTCAATTGTCTTAGATGCAATTTCAGCAGGTAGAGATACTGATGTTTCAGTAACGACAACAGGATTTTCTTTTCCATCAATGTAATTAACTACATCTTCTTTAGTGATCCGACCATCTGCATTACTGTCTGGTATGTCACTTGACTTGAGGTTATTCTCAGACAAAAGGTTTCTGACTGCTGGACTGGTTTTAGGGTAGTTTTCCGAGGTGTCTTCTACAGGTAGTGATTGTTGTTCAGGAATATCAGGTTTTTTCTTTGCAACAGGTTTTTCTGATTTTTCAGCAGTACTTATTCGAGCTATTACCTCATCACTCTGCACGAGCTCCCCATCGCCTTTTAGAATCTCGGATAAAATGCCATCACTAAGTGCAGCCACCTCTAGAGTAACTTTGTCAGTTTCAATGTCGATTAAATTGTCTCCCCGCTTAACCACATCACCTTGTTTTTTATGCCACGTCATCAATGTGGCTTCAGATACTGATTCAGCCAGTACTGGAACTTTAACGTCTACCATTCAATCCTTCTCCTGAGTATTCTTGCATTTTTAATTTAGTGCACGTTTATGTGTAGTAACTTCCAGCTTATCAAGTTGTAACGCATCTTCAATTAACTTCTTTTGTTGAGCCAGATGTAATTTCATTGATCCGGTTGCAGGTGATGCGGAATAAAATCTTCCTGCATAGCCAAAGGTGTGTTGTTCACTCAGGCAGCCAATCATGGTTCCACGGGACTGCATATAATACCAGCTGCCCTGATTTTTTGGTTCTTCCTGTACCCAGACTATCTCTTCCAGGTTTTCATAACTACTTATCATTTTTTTAATTTCAGCAGCAGGAAAGGGGAATAATTGTTCTAAACGAGCTATAGCAATATTTGGTATTTTATTT
>JBNMOP010000123.1:0-8129 GCA_051275005.1 Gammaproteobacteria bacterium
GAACTGCATTGTATGCCCGTTCAACTGAGTCCTTATTAGCTACATTTCCACCTTCTTGATAGGCACAGGTTCCTGTACAAGCTGCTTGAGCGGCTGCCATTAGAGGTGTAATACCATCTTTGGTATTAATGTTTGGATCAGCCTTATATTTCCCAAGTAACTTCATCATTTCAACATCGGCAGAGGTCGCGGCTAGCAATAATGGTGTCACACCCACCATACCGAATGGGGTGCCGTCCGGGCCACGAAGGTTACTTTTCTCTACTTGTACGTTGATATTCGCACCTGCATCCAGCAATACCCTGGCAAGTTTCAGACTATTGGCAGGCTGTAGCCGATACACAGGGTCATAAATCACCCCATCCATAAGAGACAGACCTTCACCTACCGCATGATGTAGCGCAGATAATCCGGTGTCATCCACAGAGTTTGGATCGGCGCCCATCTGTAATAAAAATAAAGCCAGATCCACGTGCCCCCCTGCACTGGCAATGACCAGAGAATTACCATGCTCGGCAGTTCCTTCATTGGGGTCTGCACCTGCCTCCATGAACATGCGGACGGAAGAAATATCGCCGGAACGAGCGGCAAACAAAAGTGGTGTAAAGCCGCCAATTGAGGGTTTCCATGAACATACATTACAGGAATGTGGCAATTTATCTGCGGTTGCAATGGTTCTCGCGGAGATATCTGCCTTGTTATCAATCAACAGTCGGGTAACATCAGAATACCCACCGGCTGCGGCCCACATCAATGCAGTCTGACCATAATTCGATTCCGCTGCATCCACATAGGCACCGGCAGATAGTAATGCCGTTGCGGCTTGCGTAGCACCAGTCCGGGCACAATTCATTAAGGGGGTTTCTCCTGACCATAATGCCGCATTGGGATCGGCTCCTGCTGTCAACAACAATTCCACCATCTCATGGCTTCTATTGGTACAGGCTAGCCACAATGGTGTCGCACCATAATCATTGGCAGCATCCGCATCCGCCCCTGAGTTAATAAGTATCCTGGCAAGTTGCTTATTATCCCGCAGGGCTGCCCAATGCAGAGCAGTGGTTCCATCGCCTTTGGCTGCATTAACATCTGCAGAACCTTGCAGCAGTATCGTTATTGTTTCAACATCACCTTTTTTTGCCAACTCTACTAGTTGTAGATCAGTTTCAGCAGCGACACATAATGGCAACGCAAAGAGGAAGGCTACAGAAATCCTAATATATAAAGCGAATGTTTTTCCCATTGTATAATCTTTCATAAACTACATTAACTTACAGAAAGCAGATCCAGCTTACCGTTACTGTCGCCAAATTTTTCAACAGGAATATCCAGCTTATCTAACACAGCCATGTATAGGTTAGTCAAAGGTGTATCGTATTCATATTTAAGGTGTCGACCACCCTTGAGTTGACCTGAACCACCACCAACTAACATGATCGGCAGATTATGCAGTAAGTGCTCATTGGAATTACTCATCCCAGCACCGTACATTATCATCATGTTGTCCAACAATGACCCATCTACATCTGGTGTATTACTAAGTTTGTCCAGGTAATATGTAAATAATTGCACATGATAACGATCTATTTTAGCGAGCTTATCCAGATTCACCGGATCATCCCGATGATGTGAAATGGAATGATGCACATCAGGGACACCTATTTCGCTATAGGTTCGGTTACTTTGTTCAGGGGCAGTCATGAACGTAATCATACGGGTCATGTCTGTTTGGAATGCCAACACCTGTAGATCAAACATTAATTTCAAGTGATCAACAAATTCATCAGGTATTCCTGTAGGGCGTTCCATTATGGGTAGTTCGCGTGAAGATTGTTGTTCGGCTAATTCGATACGACGTTCGACATCACGCATACCATCAAGATATTCAGTCAACCTTGCACGATCATCCGGGCCAACTGATTGCATCATTTGCCTGGCCTCTTCTGTAATATCATCAAGGATACTTTTTTCTTTATCGATACGTGCAAGTCTTGCCATTTTATCCGTACTATTGCTGCCACCAAATAGCCTCTCAAATACAGCACGAGGTCGGTACTCAATGGGAAGTGGTGTCGATGCCGTGCGCCATGACAATGTACTCATATAAGAGCAACTCCAACCTTTCTCGCAATTACCCAGAACATCCTTGCTATGCAAACCCATTTCCAATGATGCGAGCTGGGTTTTTTTACCCAGTTCCCTGGCAATAATCTGATCAATAGAAATGCCAGTATGACCTTCCCGTAGAGGATGAACGCCGGTTAAAAAGACGCCGCCTGCCCGTTCATGAGGTGCAGTTTCACCCTCACCCGGTAGCGCATCACCAGGGCTGTTACTCAACCCGGACAACACCAGCATCTTGTCGCGATATGCTGCCAGGGGTTGTTGCGTCTGCGAAAGTTCAAATGCTTTACCCGTTGCAGTGGGCGTCCAATGACTCATATTCATACCGTTCGGCGTGTAGACTATGGAAAAACGTTTTGGCACTTCAACCTTGTTTTTCACCGAGGCGAGGGCTGGAATCATGGCGTCAAGTATGGGCAGGGCTATGCTTGCCCCTGCGCCGCGTAAAAAAGTCCGGCGGGGAATAGATTTTTTAAAGATCAACATGGCTGGGTGCCCTCCTCATTTGGAATGGTGTACTTTCAATGATTGACTTAATTATAGATGATAATCGAAATTCGTTGGGTACCGACTCTCTCATAATGGTACGCATTGCCGGCGCATCGGCATGATCAATACCACGCCCCAGGGAATATGTCAGCAATTTATCAATAACGGTCATGACAACATCATACTGACGATTCTCCAGTAATACTTTTTTAAGCGCGGCAGGACCTACAAACGCGGTACCATCAGGCAGTGCCCCAGACGAATCTATAGGAGAACTGGAATCAGTATCGACAGTTCGCCACTTGCCTATGGCATCATAATTTTCAAGGGCGAACCCCAGAGGATCCATGACCTTATGGCAACTAGCACACACCGGATTGGCACGGTGCTGCTCCATCTGACCGCGCATGTTCATTACTTTGCCCTCATCATTCTTATCTCGTAAACCAGGAACATTGGCAGGAGGTGGTGGTGGTGGCGCACCGAGTATATTCTCCAATATCCATTTACCACGGATAGTGGGTGCCGTACGATTGGCATAGGAAGTCACCGTTAAAAAACTGCCCTGTCCCAGCAAGCCACCTCGAGTACCATCAGCCAAAGCGACTTTTCGAAAATGATTACCATAGATATTTGCAATACCATAATGATGTGCCAACCGTTCATTTACAAAGGTGTAATCAGCATCCAGTAGTTCCAGTAAAGGCCGATCATTCCTGAAAACATAATCAAAGAAAAGTTCGGTTTCCTGACTAAATGCCTGCCTGAGATTGTCATCAAAATAGGGAAATTTTTCACTGTTTGGTGCCGAGGCATTGAGTCTACCCAAGGTCAACCATTGTGCCGCAAAATTATCTACCAAAGTCTTCGAACGAGGGTCCACTAACATACGCTGAATTTGTTGTTCTAGCATATCTGAATTTCTGAGCTTACCTGATTTGGCAACACTGAGAAGTTCATCATCAGGAACACTGCTCCAGAGAAAAAGCGACAAACGCGTCGCTAGCTCAAAATCAGAGATAGGGTATACCTCACCCTCTGATATATTGCTGGGTATGTGTTCGGTGATAAATAAAAATTTTGGCCCGGCAAGAATACGTTCCAGGGCGAGGCCTATGCCATCATCAAAACCACCCTGCTTTTGGCCCTGCTGGTAGAAACTCATTAATCCCGCGAGTTCTTTGCCTGTTACAGGTCTGCGATATGCCCGCCCTGCCAGGGTGGAGATAATACGTTCTGCGCATGCCTCATCGTTTTTACCGACAGGCTGACATACATAAATCTTGTCTCGGGTAGCCGAATTTGCTGATTCCGTTGGATTGTATGGACCACCGATTCTTACTGTGCCAACCCCGGGAAGCCCTGCCTTAAGCTGTGCATAATCTATTATAGAAATCTTGCTATAAAGAGGTTCCTCAGACATACCCATCTTTTTAAGAAATGCCACAGAAATCTTACGTGTCCCTGCCTTCACTTTGAAACGCACCTCCAAGTCCTTATCGGAATGGCGTTCGTATTGGTCCTGCTCGAAGTCTCCCTGGGCGCTGGAGGAAAACATCCCCGAGGATTTGCCGTACTTCTCACCACCGACACTTAATACAGCGACCTGTTGATCATCAACACGCACATCAATTTGATGGGCATCGTGCACCAGACCACGGATGTAATCCCTGGAGTTTCTTTGCAACAATACCTGGATCACATATTCGCCATCCATAGGAAAATGATGACTTATTGAAATACCACCACGTGAACCAAAAGGTAAATCCTCACTTACCCAATCATCCTGCATCAAATACCTGGGGACATCATAGGAATAAAACTCAGGTAACATATTTGGATCACCTAAGGCCTGAAGTCGGATTTTTCGTGCGGCAGTAATGTACTGTTCCGCCAACAGCGGTGATAAGGTCAGAACATTTCCTACATTGTCAAAACCAAACATGGTGTCATCGGCAGGAAGGATAGTATTGTCATTGATTTTAACTGCCAGCAAATCACGCACCGCATTAAAATACTCGGTACGATTTAAACGACGCAATGACGCCACTCCCGGATGGGGATGCGCCTCGGCATAACCATCGAGTTCAGTTTCGAGATAATTCGCAAAGGCATCATAGGTCGCAATATCTGGACGAGGCATTCCAGAAGGTGGCATGGTCCTCACTTTAAGCTTACGTAACACCCTCTCCCAGGTTTCTGCACCTTCGCCAACATTATTAATATCAACTTGCTGTAACGAAAAACCGGCTGTAAGTAAGGCATCGTTATGGCACGTTACACAATATTGATTGACCACCGTATCAAACCTTTCACCATCCGTATTAGAGGAAGTCTGTACCTGTTGCGCTGAACACAAAGCGCCATACGCTACAAGCGCGGTTGCTATCCAGGTCATAATCATTCTTAACATGAAACACTACCCCCAGCCTATGCGGATATTTCGATAGTTATTCACCGAATAACAAAAAATGTAATCTAAGTATAAAAGGTAAGGTCAACTACAGCAAATAAGAATCTGACCGATAAATACTGCCAAAAATCATGGGATAATGACTGTAAAATCTGCAACTCAGCACTCTTTTTGGCAATTTAAAATGGCCAGTAAACAGGAATTAATATCGTTGAGATTAACCATATACCTATAGACAATGGGATCCCCATACGCAGGTAATCACTGAATTTATAACCTCCTACACCAAAAATCATCACGTTGGTAGGATAGCCAATTGGCGTCGCCAATGCCGTTGCAGATGCCATCATCACCGCGATTACAAGGGGTAGATAAGAAATCCCCATAGCGCCCGATATTGAAATTACGATGGGCAACATCAGTACCCCACCCGCCTTCGCTGTGACAATATTACCCAGCAGCATGGTTACGGCAAATATTGCAGATAACATAAGATGTGGGTTGTCTCCCAGCAAGTTAAACAATCCTTGTCCAAGCAAGGTAGCGAGGCCGCTCGCTTCCATGGCGCGGCCTAACGCAAGGGCTGCAACTATAACCAGGATTGTTTCCAAATCTATTGCGCGTCTTGCACTATCAGCCGAGCAACAGCCTGTAATAATCATTAGTCCAGCTGCCATGAGTGCACCCGTAAAAATAGTAATTAAACCGGATGCCACCATAATTATCATGGCTATTAATATCGAGACCGATATATATGTCTGTTTATGATCAAAGAATTTTGCCCCGTCAACCTTGCTAATAAGATAAAAATCTGCCCTGTTTTTCTGCTGTTCCAAAAAATTTGAACGTGCCTCCAGCAACAGGACATCACCTACTTCGAGGACAATATCACCAATTTTTTTATTAATACGATCACCACTCCTGGCGACTGCAATCACAGCGGCATTGTAATTTGTTCTGAATTTTCCTTCGCGAATAGACTTGCCCACCAATGGACAGCGATTACTGACAACAGCCTGGATCATATGACGTTGGCGTCTGGATTCATTCAGTTTGAATATCTGGTTGGTGGCCGGTCTTAGGCCTCGAAATTTCTGCAGGTCTACAACAGAATCTATCACGCCAGCAAAAATTAACCTGTCATCATCATGCAAAACTATATCTGATGATACTGCAACGAGGATCTCCTCGTCTCGGTCGATTTCGACAAGGTAAAGACCATTCAGCCCTCTCAGACCCGCTTCCCCAACGGTTTTACCCACCAACGCTCCATTGGACTCGACAATCATCTCAACCGTGTATTGACGGGCGTCATCATTAGGATCGATAACCGGTGCCCGATCTTCGAGTAACCAGCGACCTGTGACTAATATATAGGATAAGCCAAATAGCGCAATCGGGATCCCAAGTTTACTAATTTCGAACATCCCCAAACCGGGATGACCCAGTTCGCTAATCAACCAACCATTGATAATGAGGTTAGAACTGGTACCAATCAAGGTGCAGGCCCCGCCTAATATCGATGCATAGGACAATGGTATTAACAACCTGGAAATGGGCAGCCCATTGCGTCTGGCCCACTCATCGACCGCCGGCATCATTATTGCCACTACCGGAGTATTGTTCATAAAGGCACTGATTGCTGCTGTCGGCCAGATAATGCGATTTTGTGCGGAGAAAATCGACCTAGTATTACCAAGTAAGTATTGTGAGATAACCTGTAGAAACCCGGTGTCCCGCAGACCTGCAGCAACGATAAATAATGCAGCGATTGTCATTACACCTTCGTTCGCAAAACCAGCCAATACATCATGTGGGTCCAGTACCCCTAGCTGCCAATCGCCACCCTGTTCGACAGGTATAACCAACAAAATGATTACACCGGTCCATAATATTATATCAGGTGACCATCCCCTTAAGATCAATACCAAAAATACAGATATGAGTACAACTAGCGTGATTATTGAGACAATCGTCATGATTCAGTTTTTATCCTTAAATTCACTATAAATCCAAATATACTTGGCCAGTAGCACCTGCATATATCACGGATCTGTTCCTAACACTTAACCCGTTTGAGATTTATATACGTTCCCATACCCTAAAGCATCTACCACAGGTCGATATGTTATCACCCCATTGTATGTATTAAGCCCCTTGGCAAAACCAGGATCGGATTTCAGTGCAGAGAGGTCAACACCGGTCTGGCCACTAGAAACAATACGAAGTGGAATCTGTGTAGGATTATTCATATGTAACAGTTGAATTATACGATGTATGATCATCCCATGTGTGGCCGATTCTCATTCTGGAGTGATAAAAATAATATTCTCGATCATTACGAGCTGGAAGATACATCGGAATATTATACCGGCTACAATGTCACGCCTTCTTATCAAATTGCTGTAATTCGTAATCAAGACTCAAAGGAATTAGCCAACTGTCATTGGGGCTTGACCCGCATTGGGCTAAAGATACCAAGATAAAACCCGTTAATGCCCGGTCTGATGGTGTGGCGACAAAACCCTTCTTCCGAGATTCATTCAAGAAGCGACGATGTTTAATCCCCGCTAACGGTTATTATGAATGGAGTGTGTCCAACGGAAAAAAACAGCCCTACTTCATACATATGAAGGATTCTGAATTATTTTCCTTTGCAGGGATCTGGTCCAGCTGGGATACCCCGGAAAAAACCATTGAAAGTTGCGCCATCATTACCACCGATGCAAATCAATATTTATCAAAGGTTCATGACAGGATGCCGGTCATAATTTCACCAAATGAATACGATACCTGGCTGAATAAAGGCGGCGAAGAAATGCTTAAATCGTATCAGGGAGAGATGGAAGCATGGCCAATCAGTAATCGGGTGAATAATCCGAAGAGTCAGGGTGCGGAGTTGATTCACCCTCTTTAGCAATCTTCTTCTGCTCCACAGTGGGCACGATGGTCTGCCGATGCCCATAGGGCTTCCAGGCGGGAGCAATCACATTGGGCATGTCAGATCGGTTCAACAGATTGGCCCTGGCCAGGGTGAATTCCCCATAACGCTTGTTAATATTATCCATCACTCGATTGAGCATATGAAATTTGTTTTCCTCTT
>JBNMOP010000124.1:0-7944 GCA_051275005.1 Gammaproteobacteria bacterium
ATCTTCGACACCAGTTAACTTGCCTCTGGTCATACTGGAAATAAATTCTAATATCCACGCAAATACTTCCAATGCACCAAAATCATTCCACTTTTTTGCAATACCAATTGTGTCTGCGGATGCTTGTGTAAGGGTTTTGAGATCAGACAACACCTCAATTCGATGAATGCTAGTTTTCGATTCAATTAATTTTAGAGCATCTAATGGTCTACCCTCGCATGATGTAAATAGCTCAGTTGCTTTATTAGTATCTACCTGCGCTACGTCTTTTAACCAGTTAATACCGATTTCGTTAGTAGCCTTGGAAAAGTTGAGTCGCTGACAACGACTTCGTATGGTCACAGCTAATCTGGCAGGTTGAGATGATACGACCAAAAAGATGACACCATCTGGTGGTTCTTCAAGCGTCTTCAATAAAGAATTTGCTGCATTTCGATTCATTGCCTCAGCAGGATTTATAATAACTATTTTGCTTGAAGAGTATTGACTAGAAAGGTGAATAAAATTAATCAACCCACGAATATCATCAACCTTAATTTGCTTACCTGGTTCTTCCGGTTCAATCATGAAAAAATCCGGATGGTTTTGAGACCCCAATAACACACAAGATTTGCATAGACCGCAGGCATGATTTTCTTTTTTATCACTACAAAGCAAAAAGGCGGACAAACTATATGCAAAATGATCAATCCCAATACCATCTGGCCCCGTCAATAAAAGCGCATGGGCAAGTCGGCCTGTATGAAATGTATCTTTAACCTTATTCCATTGATTCTGTTGCCAAGGGTATACCTCAAAATTAATCATATTTTATTCAAAATTGTTAAAATTTTATTTTGTACGCCTGTTATATCCTGCTCAGCATTGATTAATTTAATTCTATCAGGATCAGCCTTTGCCCTATCCAGATAACTTTGCCTGACACGATTAAAAAAACTAACATCTTCAGATTCAAATCTGTCTGAATCGCCTCGACTGGCAACTCGAGTCAACCCCGTTTTGACATCGGCATCAAATAAAAATGTTACGTCTGGTGTTAATTCTTTTTGTACCCACTTTTCCAGAATCTTTATGGAATCTTGGGAAATACCTCTGCCGCCACCCTGATAGGCATATGAAGCATCTGTAAATCTATCGCAAATTACGATAGTACCCAGCTTTAGGGCAGGTTTGATTACTTCCTCAATATGTTGGGAACGGGCAGCAAACATAAGCAATAATTCTGTCTCCGGTAATATCGACAAATCAGCACTGTTTAGTAAAATATTTCGTACAGCTTCTCCCAATTTTGTGCCCCCAGGTTCGCGGGTAAGAAGCGTCCGAAACCCTTTGTGTTCAATTTCACTAGAGATAAACTGCATTTGAGTAGATTTGCCTACTCCCTCGATGCCTTCAAGGGTTATAAATAATCCTGCTTTCACTAACGTTGACCCTGGCTACGGTTAAGTTGATATGACCGAACTGCCGAGTTATGTTCCTCTAAGGTTCTTGAAAATTGATGTGTGCCATCGCCCCTGGCGACAAAATAAATTTCCTCTCCCTCTGCAGGCTGCAATGCAGCTCGTATCGCTGCCCTGCCCGGTGATGCTATGGGAGTTGGTGGTAGTCCACTATAGACATAAGTGTTATAAGGCGAATCGATATACAAATCTTTTTTTCTAATGTTGCCCTCATAACTTTCACCCATGGCATAAATAACTGTGGGGTCTGTTTGCAACTTCATCTTTTTTTGTAATCGTCTAACAAAAACGCCAGCAATGCGATCGCGCTCTGTGACATCAGCCGTCTCTTTTTCAATAATTGATGCCATGATCAAGGCTTCGTAGGGGGTCTGGTATGGCAATCCTGTTGCACGATGTGTCCATTCTTCATCTAGCACCTGCTGCATCATTAAATAAGAACGATTAAAAAATTCCACATCGGTAGTACCACGCGGGAAATGATATGTGTCCGGATAAAACAGGCCTTCAGGATGTGTCTGAAGATAATCCATACTTTGTACAATTATCTCTGGGTCAGAACTATCGTATGTTTGTATAATATTTTTATTTTTCTTTACCAGTCCGATGATATCTCTAAATGTCAGCCCTTCAGGGAGTGTTTGGGAATATTGAATGACCTTTCCCGCCACAAGCTTATCTAAAAGTGTTAATTGGGTCATACCAGGTTCAATAGCAAATTCACCCGCCTTGATTAAACGGGCTTTTTTTTGCCATCTAGCTTGTAGAATTAAATAATACGGATGCTTAATCCAACCCTCACTGACCATACTCTGGGCAATACTGGTTAGGCTCATTCCAGGTGTTATATTTAGCTGTTCAATTGATTGAATCTTTAATGGCTGATTAATGACCTGTTGCATATCATGGTAAAGCCAGTAAATGGACAGTGAAGCAGAGACTAAAAATGCGCCAAAGAATGCAATCAGGTTATTGGAAATGATCGATCTTAATTGCATTTTATATTTATAAACCGTGTTATTCCAAACTTAATAGAGTCTAAATTGGCATAAGCTACAGATACTAATATTTATTCCTTACATCAATTTTAGAGAATATAAAATTTACTCAACCTAAAATATTCGAAAAAGATAACTTTTTATTGCATATAAATCCGCATATAAAAAATCCAAAATACTTTCTACAGTTTTGCGATTATCAGAGTACCGTTCGTGCCACCAAAACCAAATGAATTAGATAATGCGACATTAATGTCCATTTCACGAGCAATATGGGGAATGAAATCCAAATCACATCCCACATCAGGATCATCAAGATTTATAGTTGGTGGAGCAACACCATCACGGATTGCCAAAAGACAAAAAATAGCTTCAATACCCCCAGCTGCACCGAGTAAATGACCAATCATTGATTTTGTAGAACTGATTTTGACTGTGCTGGCGGATTCACCAAACACTTTTTTAATTGCATGACATTCAACAATATCTCCCGCAAGAGTAGACGTCCCATGTGCATTTACGTAATCCACTTTTGAAGCATCAATCTGTGCGTTCCTAATCGCATTTGTCATACTGGCGATGGCGCCGCCACCATCTTCTGACGGTGCTGTCATGTGGTATGAATCACCACTTAGTCCATAACCAATTATCTCGCCATAGATGTTTGCCCCGCGTTTCCTGGCATGCTCATATTCTTCCAGTACAACCACACCAGCGCCATCACTCAGAACAAATCCGTCACGATCCTTGTCCCAGGGACGACTCGCCTGTTCAGGGTCTTCATTTCTTGAAGACAGGGCCTTTGCATTTGCAAAACCTGCCAATCCAGTAGGTGATGTTGCCATCTCTGCACCCCCTGCAATCATCACATCTGCATCACCGTATTCAATCAATCTTGAAGCATCCCCAATATTATGTGTCCCGGTACTGCAAGCGGTAACAATCGCATAATTTGGACCTTTCACCCCAAGTCGAATAGATAGATGACCTGATATCATATTAATTATGTTACTGGGCACGTAAAATGGAGATACTTTTCTAGGTCCGCCGTTAATAAGCATGTGCGTTCCCTTTTCGATTCCGGGTAGTCCGCCTATCCCTGAACCAATCGCAACACCTATTCGCCTTGCATTTTCTTCAGTTACTTGTAATCCACAATCTTCAAAAGCCTGTATTCCTGCAGCCATTCCATAATGAATAAAAGGATCCATCTTTTTAATATCTTTTTTTGGAATGTAATCTTCAGCATCAAAGTTTCTAATTGAACCACCGATACGAACAGGAAAATCTGTCGTATCAAAATGTGTTATGTGTGCAATCCCGCTTTTTCCAGCAAGAATATTGCTCCAGGTTTCATGGACAGTATTACCCAATGGGGTTATTGCCCCTAAACCAGTTACAACTACACGGCGTTTACTCAAAACAATACCTCAATAAATAAAATTTTAAAAAAGAAAAGGCCGCAAAGAGTGCGGCCTTAGTTTTAAATATCATTACGAATGAATTAGTCTAAATTAGCGTTTATGTAATCCACTGCTTGCTGGACAGTTGTAATTTTTTCAGCCTCCTCATCCGGAATTTCGGTTTTAAATTCTTCTTCAAGTGCCATTACCAACTCAACGGTATCTAGAGAATCAGCACCAAGATCATCGACAAATGACGCCTCGGCATTTACTTCTTCCTCCTTCACGCCTAATTGCTCGATAACGATTTTTTTTACTCGTTCTTCAACACTACTCATAATAAATGATTCCTCCCTAAATACGAATTGGCACCGAAGTGCGGGTGTAAGTTTAGTGATTTGAATATAACTTGCAAGTTTGTTAGTTCTTTTATTAATAAACATATTCTTAAACAATAAGTTAAAAGCATTATCTAGAATAATAAACAATAAATTTATGCCATGTATAATCCCCCATTCACATTTATTGTCTCTCCAGTTATGTATCCTGCAGAATCTGAAGCAAGAAATGTTACAGTATCAGCAACTTCACTGGCTTCACCCAATCTTCCTAATGCTATCTGTCTTGCCATTTCATTTTTTTGATCTATTGATAATTCCGCAGTCATATCCGTCACAATAAAGCCTGGAGCCACTGCATTTACAGTAATATTACGGGTGCCAATTTCTCTTGCTAACGATTTGGTAAAGCCAATAAGCCCCGCCTTGGCAGCGGCATAATTTACCTGCCCGGCATTTCCAGATAAAGCTATCACTGATGTTATATTAATTATCCTGCCATATCTGGCTTTCATCATATCCTTTATACAAGCCTTCGTTAGGCGATATACAGAGTTTAGATTAGTATTTATCACATCATCCCATTCGTTTTGCTTCATTCTAAGCATCAAATTATCGCGCGTAATGCCTGCGTTATTTACAAGGATCAATGGTTTCAGCCCTTCGGTGGATAAAAAAGCAAATAACGCATCAACTGATTCAGGCTGACTAACATCCAGAATATGCCCTAAACCCTGTATATTATTATTTTTATAATCTTCTTCAATTTGTATTACCCCGTTATCAGATGTTGCTGTACCAATAATATAGGCACCACTTTGTCCCAGTGATTTTGCGATCGCCTTGCCAATTCCACGGCTAGCGCCTGTTACCAGTGCAATACGGTTTTGAAGATTTATATTCATGTCACATTATAATTTAATGCTGATCGAAATGAGTCTATATTGTCTAAATTTACGATATCTATGTCCTTGCATATTCTTTTTATAAGTCTGGACAACACCTTTTCAGGGCCGCTCTCTATAACAGATCTACAGTTTAAATCTGATAATCTCTGTATTGTATCAACCCATAACACAGGCTGATGCAGTTGTTTTACAAGGGCCAATTTAATTTCATCAGCAAGTATATGTGAGCGTGCATCAACGTTTTGAATTACAGCAATTGATGCATCAGTAATATTAATCTCATCTAATCTATCTCGTAACTGATCAGCGGCAGGTATCATTAAACTGCAATGGGATGGGACACTTATGGGTAGTAGCAATACGCGTTTTGCACCTGCCTCTTTTGCTAGTACCATCGCCCTATTTACCGCGTCTTTCTGTCCTGCAATCACTGTTTGCACTGGAGAATTAAAGTTTGCCGCCGACACGATACCTGCATCACCAGCAGCAATACAAACATTCTCAATTGTGTCTCTCTCAATACCGATAATTGCAGCCATGGCACCATCACCTATTGATACAGCAGACTGCATATAAATTCCTCGGTCACGTACCAGGGTAATAGCATCTTCAAATTTAATTGCGCCAGAACAGACCAGAGCAGTGTATTCACCGAGGCTGTGGCCTGCCATATGATCCGGCTTTGCTCCTTCATATTTACACCATAGGCGCCATATGGCGACCCCGGCAGCCAGTAAGGCAGGTTGTGTTATATCAGTTCTATTCAATTCCGTTTCAGGACCGTTTTGGACAACATCCCATAGGTCATAACCTAATAAATCTGAAGCTTCACTATAGGTTGCTGATATAATATTTTCCTGCGCCGCAAAATCCCGAAGCATACCAACACTCTGAGATCCCTGCCCTGGAAAAACAAATGCTAATGAAGCCGAAGTACGGTGTTCCATATTTTTTTAGATAATTATAAGGACTAAATACTGTAGATTTAAAATCGTAATAAAGTGGCGCCCCAGGCAAAACCTCCACCGATAGCCTCCATCACTAATAAATGACCAGGCTTAATCCTCCCGTCTAAAACCGCAGTATCCAGGGCAAGAGGAATAGACGCAGCTGAAGTATTACCGTGCTCGTGAACCGTAACGACAACCTTCTCCATAGCCAAACCGAGTTTTTTAGCTGTGGCTGAAATGATTCGTTTATTTGCTTGATGAGGGACTAACCAGTCTATGTCAGCGAGACTAAAATCCGTTCCTTGCATTACCTCATCTACGATATTATCCATAACATTAACTGCAAATTTGAAAACATCACTTCCACGCATCGTTATAAAAGGTTCATTTCCAAGTTTAGAAACCCCAGACGGCACTTCCAGGAACTTTGCATGTTCTCCGTTTGCATGTAATTTTGATTGATATATACCGGGGTCATCAGATGCTTTGATGATTATAGCACCGGCACCATCACCAAATAACACACATGTTGACCTATCAGTCCAATCAACTATTCTTGATAAACAATCTGCCCCGACTACCAGCACACAACTGGCAGCTCCAGATTTTATGAAATTGTCTGCAATGCTTATTGCATATACGAATCCTGCACAAACTGCCTGCACATCAAAAGCAGCGCAACCATTTTTAATTTCTAACTCTCTTTGCAAGAGACATGCTGTACTTGGAAAAGTCTGGTCTGGTGTAGATGTAGCGAATATTATTAAATCAATTTCATTTTTATCAACATTCGCTGTTGTAAATGCCTTTTTAGAAGCCTGTACAGCCATATCACAGGTCGATTCATCCTTTCTTGCAATATGACGTTGTTTTATACCTGTGCGTGCCTGGATCCATTCATCAGAGGTATCAACCATTGCCTCGAGTTCTGCATTCAACATAATCCGTTCTGGCAAGTACGAACCCGTACCTATTATTTTGGAATAAGGCATGTTTAAATATTTATATTATATTGTCGCCGTTTTGGATTCTTTCCAGACCAGCAGTAATCCTTTGTGGAACATTATTAGCCACTTCCATTCTGGCCTCCTCTAGTGCAGAAGCAAATGATACCCTATCCGCACTACCGTGGCTTTTTATAACTATTCCCCGCAGCCCAAGTAAACTTGCACCATTATACTGGCGTGGATCAATTTTATTATGAATTTTTTTAAGTATTGGCATAGTAATAATTGCAGATAACTTTCCGTACAAACTTGCACTAAATTCCTTTTTAACATGATGCCCTATCAGTTTGGACACTCCTTCACTTGCCTTTAAGGCAACATTTCCTGTAAATCCGTCAGTCACAATCACATCAACATCGCCTGAAAATATATCCGTACCTTCAACAAAGCCAATATAGTTTAGGTGGCTATTCGACAACAACAATGCGGCTTGCTTAATCCTGTCATCACCTTTAACGTCTTCAGATCCAACATTTAAAAGACCAATTAGAGGGCGTTCAATATTTTCTACTGCACAAGTTAATTCTGAACCCATCAAGGCAAACTGAAACAATTGATCTGAGTTGGAATTTATATTCGCTCCCAGGTCCAGTACATGAGTGTGTCCTTCCAATCCTGGAATTACCGAACAGATTGCAGGTCTATCGATACCAGGAAGCATTTTTAATACATACCTGGAAATAGCCATTAATGCGCCAGTATTTCCGGCACTAACACATGCCTCTGCCTCATTATTCTTCACCAAATCAATTGCCAATCTCATAGAAGAATTTTTTTTATTTCTAAGTGCAGTTGCTGGCAAGTCATCCATGAGTACTACTTCATCCGTATGTATCAATGTAACCCGGTCACTTTCTTTTAGATTGGACTTTTCCATTTC
>JBNMOP010000125.1:0-7865 GCA_051275005.1 Gammaproteobacteria bacterium
CGCACCGATGGCCATACTTGCCATTTCACCACTGGCATCCTGGTCAGAATAAGGACTGCCTGCTAACTGGTATTCTTCTGTCATCCTTGGGTCAAAAATTCGCCGAAAGTTCAGATTGCCGGTACTGCCTCCCGTACCAATGAGAATGGCTTTTTTTGCCTTCACCGTTACCTGGGGCTGTGTCATATCAATATTGCCCTGGGAATGAAAACTCTTCATAGGAGTAGTTTCACCGGGTAGATAGCGTGGGGTATATTTTGCTTGTACACCCAACACACGACCGGTGTTAGGTGTTTCTCTATATATAATGTCCATGTGGTAATTAAATAAAAATTTTACCCCTTTTTTTCGGGCACTGACCTCAAGCGCACGGTATATCGCTGTACCACCTCCGCCTCTTGGACTCTCGGCGCTTTGTCCTTTCGTCCATAATGCATAATGCCCCCGAGGTGCTGATAGACCCACGGCATGGCCACCGGCTATTGCAGGAGGCATATCAACAAATTCAACGCCGTTTTCTACCAGGTAGTCAAAAGTCGCTGCTTCATTATCTGCCAGTGCACGTTGTATACCCCTATCGTTGTATCGATAATCCGGCATGCCATTGGTTTCCACCACGGACCAGTCAGTGAGATCTTTAAACAATGTATCAGGGTCATCTTCTATGCCGTGTTTTTTCTGCATGGCCGTGCCGCCGCCGAGATGTATTTGTCCGCCATTCATCAGGCCGTGACCACCTGCATCGTAGTTTGCTTCGACAAACAATACTGATGCCCCCGTATCGAGAGCCCGATTCGCTGCTACCAATCCAGTAGGACCAGATCCAATAATAACCACGTCGGCCTCAAGGTCCCATTTCTGAGGAATAGAAGAAGGATTATCGACAGATTGAGCGTTAGTTTCAGGTGCACTAGCAACACCCACTAGTGCCGCTGCGCTGGCTCCGGCACCTGCTACAAATTCTCTTCGGCTAATTTTGTTTTGTTTATCGTTTTTATCTTTGCCCATTGCCGACTCCTTCACAATTTATATTTATCCAGTTAAGTAGAATTTTTGGTGGAAGTATAGAATATGGAAAATGAACCAATCTGCGTTCGTTGTCAAGAAATCCAAAGTTGACAGAAAGATAACGGGTGAGTCTGGATTATGCAGGGGGTTTTGCGTGTATTTCAGCTGTATTTATATATTAAGAAATAATTGCAGGCATTCTTCAATCCATTTGATATAACCGACCTTAGTACATATACTTACATTTCAGAAAATAGCTCTGAAAGGGTTGTTTTCTTTTTATCGGAGGTAACTATGCGCATTCATAATAAAGTACTTGGGCTTATGTTAATTGCATTTCCTATGGTATGTGCAGCACAGCAGTCATTATCCTCCACAAGCAGATTTCAATCTACTCTAAGTCAATACTGTGTGACTTGTCATAATGATGCCCTGAAGACCGCAGGCCTTACACTGCAAAATGTTAACATTAGTAATGTCAGTGAGCATGGTGAAACCCTGGAAAAGATTTTACGCAAACTTAGGGGACGAACCATGCCACCCTCCGGTATGCCTCGCCCAGAGGTGTCCGTTTACGAAGAACTGGTAAGTTACCTGGAGTCAGAGCTTGACAAGCATGCTATGGAAAATCCGTTTCCGGGTAAGCCATCAATGCGACGAATCAATCGTACAGAATATACCAATGCAGTACGTGATCTCCTTGACCTTGAAGTGAATGGAGAATCATTATTGCCACCCGATGACACTATGTTCGGCTTTGATAACATAGGTACTGTGCTCACATTATCACCAGTATTGGCGGAGCAATATATCTCCGCGGCCCGAAAAGTTCGCCATCTGGCGATTGGTGATTTAGGCATGCAACCTGTGGATGAACTGTATACCGTATCTACTACCACCAAACAAGAAGACCGAATGAGTGAGGAATTAGCCTTCGGCTCTCGTGGTGGCATGGCCATTAATCATCATTTTCCTTTGGCAGGTGAGTACGAGATCCAGGTGCTTTTGCAAAAAAATTCTCGTGATTATATCCGTGGTCTTCAAGATTTCCCCCATCAGCTGGATATACGTCTGGATGGTAAGCGGCTTGAGCTATTTAGTGTCGGTGGCGAAGTCAAAGGGAAGTCTGCCGGGATTTTTTCAACGGCTGCACAGGGGGATGTTGAACAGGAGGCATACGAACGTTATTTCGATACTACTTTGAATGTCCGATTTCCTGCTGAGGCAGGAAATCAGAAGATCACCGTGGCTTTTTTACAAGATACTGCCATTGATGAAACGCCGCTTTATCCAGAGCCTACGCACTATGATCATGCCCAATACAAAGGTGGTAATCCCGAAGTTCGCTCTGTATCTGTGGGCGGCCCATTTAATGCGACGGGAATTAATGAGACAGCCAGTCGTAACAAAATCTTTGTCTGCCAACCAAAAAACTTAAATGATGATGAATGTGCAAGAAATATTCTAACTACCCTGGCCAAACGAGCATATCGCTCAACTCCTGGTAAAGATGAAATGAATGACCTGATGTATTTTTTCAAACAGGGGCAGGCTGAAGGGAGTTTTGAGGAAGGGATAGGCTTGGCGATTGAACGGATACTTGCGGGTCCAGAATTTCTATTTCTGGTTGAAGATCAGTCTGCAAACCTGGCCGAGGGCGAGATTTTTTCTATATCGGACCATGAGCTTGCAACCCGAATGTCGTTATTTCTTTGGAGCAGTTTTCCTGATGATACACTGCTCAACCTGGCAGAATCAGGCAAGCTAAACAACACTAAAGTAGTGAAACAACAGTTAGATCGTATGCTGGAAGATCCTCGGGCATACGCACTGATAGAGAACTTCGCATCACAATGGCTAAACCTGGGTAGATTAAATGCATCCGATCCCGACGCCGATTTATTTCCCTACTTTACGGATAACTTGCGTCAGGCATTTCAAATGGAAACCAAGTTATTTATAGAATATATCCTCAAAGAGGATCGTCCACTGCTCGAACTCCTAAATGCAGATTACACGTTTGTTAATGAAATCCTTGCGAAACATTATGATATTCCAGATATTCACGGCAGTCATTTTCGCAAGGTATCGTTGCCCGATCCGACCCGTGGTGGTCTGCTGGGTCAGGGAAGTATATTAACAGTAACTTCCTACGCAAACCGAACGGCCCCGACCATCCGAGGCAAATGGGTGTTAGAAAATATTCTTAGTTCACCACCGCCACCACCACCACCGAATATCCCTGGACTAAGGGACAAAAACGATGAAGGTGAGGTGCTGTCTATGCGTGCGCAAATGGAACTGCATCGGGGCAATCCTGTTTGTGCAAGTTGCCATAAAGTAATGGATCCCTTGGGTTTTGCATTAGAGAATTATGATGGCATTGGTAAGTGGCGAACAGTAGATGCTGCCTCAGGTTCGCCCATAGACGCATCGGGTGAATTGCCTGATAGTACGCCTTTTGTAGGGCCTTCAGGTTTGCGACAGGTTCTGCTTGAACAACGCAGTTATGATTTTACTCTTACCGTAGTAGAAAAATTACTAACTTATGCATTAGGGCGTGAAGTAGAACATACTGATGCAGCAATTATGCGTTCAATTATCAGGCAAGCAGCGCCTGAGGAATATAGACTTTCATCTTTAATCAATGCAATTGTCGGAAGTACACCGTTTCAAATGAGGAGGGCAACCCGCCATGATGATATTTAAAAAATCGATTCCCCGTCGTACATTTTTACGCGGAGTGGGGGCAAGTGTCGCCCTGCCGTTATTGGATGCCATGACACCGGCATTGGCATTAACAAAAGAAAAGATGAAAGCGGCACCCCGCTTCTCCGTCATTTATTCACCCAATGGAATGAATATGGAAACCTGGACACCTAAAATAACAGGTGCTTCATATGAATTAAGTCCCGCATTGCAACCATTTGCCCCCTATAAGGACCAAATGCTGGTGCTAAGTGGGCTGGATAATAATGAAGGTGATGCCCTGCCTGGTGAAGGAGAAGTTGCGCCCCATGAACGGGCAGCCGGTGTTTTTCTTACTGGTGTACATCCCCTGCAACATGGTCAAACTGGCGTATCTATCGACCAAACTATTGCCAAGGAATTTGGTCAACATACACAACTAGCCTCATTGGAGCTAGGCCTACACACCAATGATATTGTCGGGAAATGTGAAAATGGTTGGAACTGTGCCTTTATGAGTACTGTGTCATGGCGCACACCCACTTCACCTTTACCAATCGAATACCGTCCCAGGGCTGTGTTCGAACGGCTGTTTGGAGATAGCAGCAGTACAGATCCAGCTGTACGGTTAGTCCGTATCAAGAAAGACAAGAGTCTATTGGATTCTGTAACGAATGCAGCATCCCGATTAATGACAAGAGTGGGTCCAGAAGATAAGGCCAGATTAGATGAATATTTAGATGGCATGCGCGATGTTGAACGTCGAATCCAATTGGCCGAACAACAATCCTCCCGAGAAATTCCATCAGTAGAGCGTCCTACCGGTCTACCCTCAGAATTTTCTGATCATCTGAAACTCATGTTTGATTTACAGGTGTTGGCCTTTCAGACGGATATGACTCGAACAATCACATTAATGACGGGGCCAGAACAAAGTAATCGAACCTATAAAGAGATTGGTGTTCCGGATGTACATCATTCTCTATCACACCATCAGAGTAATCCCGAGAAATTAGGTAAGTTAACGCGCATTAACCGCTATCATTCTGAATTAGTAAGCTACTATCTTGATAAACTGCGAAACACCGAAGATGTCGACGGTTCATTATTGGATAATATGATAATTATGTATGGGTCGAGTGTCAGTGATGGTAACGACCATTTAATGCAGAATCTTCCTATTGTGTTATTTGGTGGCGGTGCAGGGCGTTTGAAGGGCGGAAAGCACATTATGTATCCAGAACGAACGCCCGTTGCAAATCTGTACATGACCTTACTGGATAAGTTTGGCATTTCGGTAGAAAAATTTGGTGATAGCAACGGTAAACTGGATCTTTTATCTGTCTAATCAATGATGAGGTAACCAATTGTGAAGAAGAACTTTATCCAGTATTCAGCATATTTAACTATAGGGATCATGCTGGTATTGCAGTCTACGATTGCTAGCGAAAATTTTCAGCTCATAGAGGCTGTTAAGGATCGTGACATTAATGATGTTAGGAGTCTTCTAAAAAAACGGGTAGATGTAAATCAACCTGAAGCTGATGGCACTACTGCATTGCAGTGGGCGGCCCATTGGGATGAACTTGAGATCGCGAAACTTCTTATTAAGTCTGGTGCAGAAACGAATCTCGCAAATGATTACGGTGTTACCCCTGCCTATCTCGCCTGTACCAATAAAAGCACAAGTATGATTGAGTTGTTATTAAAGGCAGGCGCCGATGCCAATGCAGCAATGTGGACAGGTGAAACTGTCTTAATGAATTGTGCGAGACGCGGTGCGGATAAGTCTGTAATTGACCTTGTAAAAAGCGGCGTAGAGATTGACTCTCGTGAATCTAGGCTGGAACAAACAGCATTGATGTGGGCTGCTGCCGAAGGCCATGCAAATATTGTCAGTACGCTGGTCAATCATGGTGCTGACATTACAATTAAAAGCAAAAACGGTTTTACACCGCTGCTATTTGCCGCGCGGTCGGGCGATATGGAAACCGCTCGAGTATTATTGGGTGCCGGTGCTGACCCCAATGAGGCGACTGACAAATTTGGTAACTCACTGGTAATTGCCAGTGCAGGTGGACATGAAGAATTATCGCTATATTTAATGGAACAAGGCGCTGATATTAATTCAATAGATGAATATGGGATAACGCCGTTACATTATTCTATTCGACGAGGCATGTCAGTCGTCAATGGCATTCGATATGATCCCGCTTATCGTATTCGCCCTGAGAACATGCATGATTTAACAAGGGCCCTCTTGAAAGCCGGCGCAGATCCAAATATTCAAATTGCCAAAAATAATATGCTGGGGCCTGATGCTGGACCATTTAAAATGATTGATGCAACGCCATTTATGCTTGCGGCATATTCCGTAGATGTGTCACTCATGCGTCTATTAGCAGATTATGAGGCTGACCCTGGCGTGAATACTGCTGAAGGTTTTACACCTCTAATGGCAGCTGCCAGGGTTGCCTGTATTGGACAATGTGCATATAAAAACAATAATATTGCTGACAAAGAGAGTCTCAATAAATCTTATGAAGCAGTCAAAGCTGCGCTGGAATTAGGCGTTGATATAAATGCTACTAATAATGACGGTCAAACAGCCATGCATCTGGCGGCCTTTACCGGGGGAGATGTAACCATTCAGCTCTTAGTCGATAAGGGTGCCAGCGTGACTGTCTCCGATAAGTTTGGTGAAACACCATGGTCGATGGCTTCAGGATTGAGTCCTGTTTTAAGACGACGAGGACTTTATGGTAGGCATGATAGTACAGTTATGTTACTAGAAAAACTTGGTGCTACTGCGATTAACATTGAAGAAATGGACGGTCTAGCGCCACGCCTTGGTCAAGGTTCAACAAGTGTGAAGCCCTGATATAACCAAAGAATAACCAATTCCCAGGATAGGGTTTGTATTAGTATTTGTATATAATGCGTATCAATTTTTAATCATTAACTTAATAAACGTAGATTCCTATGTTAAATTTTAACCTGGGCTAAAATAGAATATCTCCTGAGGAAAAATAAGTGAAGTTAACAACTCTGATATCGCTAGTATCTGTGTCAATGATTCTTTTCAGTTCCGCATCTACGTCTCAGACAACCGGTAATAGCTCAATTTATCAATCGACAATTAATCAATATTGTGTGACTTGTCACAATGACGCCTTGAGTACCGCCGGCTTGTCACTGCAGGGTTTGGATCTTGAGGATGTGAGCCAGAGCGCAGAAATCCTGGAGAAGGTACTGCGCAAACTCAAGGCGAAATCTATGCCGCCATCTGGCATGCCGCGCCCGGATGATGCTACCTATATTTCTTTTGCCAACTACCTGCAATCTGCATTGGATAGCCATGCAGATATGAATCCGAATCCGGCCAGGGCCTCGATTCGGCGCCTGAACCGTACTGAATATATTAACGCGGTGCGTGACCTACTGGCCGTTGAAATCAGTGATGACTCCATATTGCCCACTGATGACACTATGTATGGATTTGATAATATTGGTGATGTCCTTACACTCTCGCCGTTACTTGCAGAGCAGTATATCTCTGCTGCACGCAAGGTCCGCCGACAGGCCCTTAGTGAACCGGAGATGCAGCCGGTATTTGATATATATACAGTATCCGGATACCTGATGCAGGAAGAACGTATGGGTGATGATATGCCGTTTGGTTCTCAGGGCGGTGTAACGGTTAATCACTATTTTCCCATGGATGGCGAATATGTTGTACAGGTGCGTCTGCAGAGAAATTCACGTGAATATATACGCGGTCTGACCGAACCTCACCAGTTTGATTTGCGCCTTGATGGTGAGCGTATCAAGCAGATCACTATCGGTGGCGAAATACATGGGGAATCAGCCGGAATTTTTTCATCAGGCAGCTCTGGTGATGTGAAACAGGAACATTATGAACGCACCGCTGATCAGGCACTGGAGGCACGTTTCACTGCCAAGGCCGGCCAACGAAAGCTTACCGTTACCTTCATTAAGGAAAGGACGATACCTGATGAACCCCTGTACCCCCAGCATACGCTTTATGACTATGCCCAGTACAAGGGTGGCGTCCCGGCAGTTCATACCGTTGCTGTAGGCGGACCTTATAATGCAAAAGGTATCAGCCAGACTGCCAGTCGGGAAAAGATTCTGATCTGTACCCCGGC
>JBNMOP010000126.1:0-7737 GCA_051275005.1 Gammaproteobacteria bacterium
CTGCCAGCTTACCTGCCTGGATTGAACCTTTAATTTCTTCTTCGTACGTTAGATAGGCATTATTAAGTGTCATAACTCGCAGGGCTTCCATACGGCTAATCTTTTGATCTACCCCTACGGGTCCTAGATCAAGAGTATTGCGAGTAATATAATAATAAATGCTCAGGAAGGGATTGTTGGGAAAACTGGGCCAATCACTGCCTCCCGAAACAATAATTCCTTTATCCAGAATATCGCGCATAGGTAGTGCCATCTCTGTTCTATCCTTACCCCACTGGCGCAACATGGTACGGGCACGTGTGTAAGGTTGGTATTGCGCAGATATCATAACGCCAAGTCGTTTGATCCGATCCATTTGCTCTGGATGTATGAGTGGAACATGCTCAACGATCCAACGCCGCTCTATAATTGATCGCTCACGATTCGCTGCCTCGTAGGCATCAAGCACGAGGTCTAATGTTCTGTCACCTTGAGCATGAACTGTAGGACGCCAACCATAGCGATTCATCTTCAGGATAGCCTGTTTGAAATTCTCTTCAGACAAACGCAGCGTACCGATGTCAGTTCCGTCACGATCGTTATAAGGCTCTCTTAACTGATCCCCGGGATTAAACTCTGCTACCCCATCTATCCGTAACCATTCATCACCGAAACCTGAGCCTACGCCCCAGGGTGCAAGCATCTCCTCCAGGTGCACCTCATCACCAGCGTTTAATTCCATCCCCATACTCACACGCATGGTCATTGACTTTTCTCGCCAGAGTTCAAAATATGCCCTCATAACATTCGGAAAGAGTTGCAGATCGCGTATCCCGGTTAGGCCCATGGCATTTTGCTGAGCCTGCATTTTAGTAATTAATACCTTTTGTTCATCGAGTGTTGGGGGCGGTATGACCCTGGCGGACAAGTGTAGCGCGGATGCTCCGCGACCAGTAATCACACCATTTAAATCACCACTTTCATCCTTACCGAAAGTAAGCCTGATGGGCGGTCTGGAATCCCGGGTAATACCCAGAGTATTCAATGTAGCTGAATTGACATACTGTCGACTGCGACTTTCAAATACAATAATGGGATGATCCCTACTTACGCTATCCAGGTCCTGCCGCGTGGGCGCCCGCTGTTCAGGAAATTCGGCGGCATCCCAGCCACCCATCCTGCTATAGATGGTTTCACCTGGCGGTGATGTCTCGGCAGCATGTCGCAGGCGAGAAAGCATTTCATCAAGAGAATTAATATTTTGTAAATCGATCCCTCGCAAGGTCAGGAGGACCAGGTGATATTGATGATTATGATTATCCATCATACCGGGGACCACGGTACTTCCCATCAAGTTAACCATCTCAGTATTGTCCCCTGCCAGGGCCTGAACCTCGAGGGTACTGCCAACGGCTAAAAATCGCCCAGCCCTTACCGCAAAGGCCTCGGAAATATGAGATTCAGGATCGATTGTAACAACCTTGCCATTGTAAAATATCGCATCAGGACTAACGGGCAGCATACGCTGTGCATGCACCTGACTTAGCGTTAGCATTAAAAATGCAAATAGGTATAAAGAGAATTTCATTATCGTCCCTCTGTCCGTTGGTCTCAAATCATATCGATAGGATTGCTGTCATCATTAATTTTGGTCATTTTAAATTATTAACCATGATGATATTAAAATAATTATCCTGATTTATTACCGAATAATTTAGCATCCAGACTAAAGGGACCCGGACCGTAGGCAACAATAGTAATAAATATAAGAAAATAAACGGTCGCTAATTCGCCACCATTGAAAGTGGGAAACCAGGCCAGGTGGGACGACAGATATGCCATGACCATCAAGGTAGCAGTGAGTAATGCGGCCCAGCGGGTAAATAAGCCCAGGATTATTAGTATGCCGATATAAAATTCAATGAACCCTGCAACCCACATCATGTTGACACCCAGGTCTATACCGAAAAAATCCAGGCCTCCTAAAAACGGCCTGGCTTTCTCACCGAACATCTTGCCGTAACCATGTCCCACTACCAACATAAATCCGCAACCTATCCTCAACATATCCCAGGTAATCATCTGGGTTTTAATAGCCATGGATTCAAATTTTGTGTTAATTGCCTTTAGAAACATTCTTAACTCCTTGGTCTTTTCACATTCAGTTAATGTTTACATTACTATGTATTTTCTAATGAGATTCTTAACATAAGTAATAAGTTATAATGACAAAATAACAGGTTACAAACTATATCATGTTTCCATATCCTAAGTGCATGACTCGATACGGCTTACTCTATGAATTTAATTGCGTACAGTGACAAGTATGCTAATTTGTAAAGATAGAATAAAAACATATATGATGCTGATCAAATTAGATAATTCATTAAGAATATAACTCAGGTAAAAATCATGAATCAATTACTCTCAAGAATAATTTTTTTCACAGGATTATTAATCCTGCCAGTCACGGTGTTATGGGCACAAAATGCCGATCAGGAAACACGTGCGCTGATTGAAGAATTAGGGCTGGATGAATCAGATGTCGCAGTTAGAGACCTGCCTGGTTGGCGTAAACCTGAAAAAGTTTATATCAATATCTCGCCATATACTCCTGACAAAACGGAACAACAAAAAATGTTGGCCTCTGCCAGGGAAATAGCCGGTGATGTAGAGATCATACCTGTGGGTACCAAGATAGATGATGCCGTTATTAACACTATGGAAGTATTAATAAGTCGCTGCAGGGTAGATGTTCTAAATAGCGCAAAAAAACTGCGCTGGTTTCAACATTCAGCCCATGGCATTGACGACTGCCTAACGCCAGACATTCGGAAAATGGACTTTATCATGACCAATGCCCAACATACATCTGCCCCTCCCATGTCTGAACATGCCATAGCCCTGATGATGATGATGAGCCGAGGCCTTCAACACTTCCACGCAGCCCAGACAACAGGTGACTGGCGCCGTCGTTCCATAGACTTTCCAATAATAGAAATCAAGGGTAAAACCATGTTAGTCGTGGGTCTTGGCGGGATCGGTACTGCCATAGCTGAAAAGGCCCATGGCTTGGGAATGAAGATCCTGGCCACCCGTAATTCCAGCCGCAATGGACCAGATTTTATTGAGTACGTAGGATTATCAGATGAAATTTATGAATTGGCAAAACAGGCCGATGTGGTAATCAATTCTCTACCAATGACTGAAAATACTCGCGGATTGTTTAACAAAAAATTTTTCGATTCTGTGAAAAAAGGCGCTTATTATATAACTATCGGTCGCGGTGAAACTACGGTAAATGAGGATCTTATTGCTGCACTCAAGGACGGTAGGCTTACGGCGGCCGGCATGGATGTGATGGATCCTGAGCCCTTACCTGCTGACCATGAACTTTGGACATTACCCAATATTGTGATCACCCCTCATGTCGCGGCCAATACCGATCAGGGTCGCGGACGCCGTTGGTTAGTAGTCAGAGAAAACCTGCGTCGATATATCAACGGCGATAAGATGTTAAATGTTGTTGATAAAACGCTTGGTTACTGATCTATCCTGTTTAGTACACGTGTAGACACAAGACACATCAATCCTGTGTGATTACTACATCACCCTGGGCAATACTCTGGTCAGTGTCACCTTGTGGTTCACCATGCCAGTGGGCAACACCGTTTTCGTCTAGCTGACCATGCGCGTGTTTTTCATGATGCTGACGCAATAGATCTCTGCCATAGTCGTTGCCGTTGGGCATTCGAACAACGGTATGAATGTGCTCCTTAAATGCCGATTTATCTTCGTACAAATTTACCAGTCCCTGGGGTCGCTCATGATCAAACTCGATTAGTATCACCGGGCTTTGTATACGGTAATAAAATGCTGAATCATCCTTGATGTCACCGATCCAGGCAAAATATGTTTCATCGAGATATTGTTCCACTTGCTCCATGCGCACTTTGGCATGTTCGTCACGCATGTTACCCACATATAAACCTATTACACTTTTTAGGAGTGCTTTTTGTGGATCTGAGAAATCCGATACTGGTGCACCGCCCTTGGGAATGATGGCATTATCACTAAAAGCCTGGCTGAGAATATTCACACCGTCTTTATTAACATCCAGGACGGCAAGCTTACGTTGTGCCGGCGATAAAGACTGGATCATTTCAAGACCTCGATCAGTTTCTTCATTCAGTACTGCAGTCCCTTTAAACTTACCCGCATGGGCGACGGTAGGCTCTGCCCCCCAAAAACTTGGTGTCATTACCACCTGGTCACCTATCACCAGGTAATTAATAATCAGATGATGACCATCCAGTTGCCAACCCCAGGGTTGTGATCCTGATGGGTCACCCATGATAGATAGCCAGTACTTCCATTGGCCATATTTTGCAAAATTATTATCATTTAATTCGCCCAGGGTTTCATTCAGATTCATGGCATCCCGTGTCAGTTTCAAACCCTTGGCACTGAGTGAGGCTGCTAATAAATCGAATGCTGCTGTCCTTTGTGCATCACTCATCCTTTCAAACCACAACCCATCCCGGTAGTAGTTGGCTTGATTGGCCCACTTACGCCATTCAATGTCATCTGTATCAAACTGGACTGTCTCTTTTTGCTCTGCACCCAGGGTATCCAGAAAGGTTTTTGCAGCGTTGTTGATTGGCGCAGTTGAGACACCGGTTGAACGCAGGGAATAGAGTCCTTTCACTGTCTCACCATCGGTAGTAATGCCCACAAAGGGATCCTTGAATGCCTCGACTTCGCGACCTTTGCTTCTATCTTTTAGAGAATCTAAGTAAGCCTCTTCCTGACTCAAATTCTGTGCTAGCAATTTATCTGAGTACAAGCCTTTGAATGCTTCATCTGCTCGTATCTTTTCAGACTGGTTTACGGTATCTAAAAATGTATTTTCTTCTCTCAAATCCTGTGCCGTCACAACAGCTGGAAATAAAAACTGGAGAATCAAGACAAGAGAGACCATCTTCAAATGCATTAAGGAATTTATCTTCATATCTACCTACCTATGTGAGAGTGCTAATTTTTATACATCTTAAATACTTTGATTTATTCAAATTATCTCAATTACTCGCTCGTTTGTCGTCTTACAAGATTTGTAAACTCATCACCTGGCAAATACCCGTTATACATGTTTGCATTGGACATAAATTGCTCAAATTCAGGATGTACGACTACTTTGGCTATCACCTCATTCCATTTTGCTGCGATTTCATCAGGAACATTCTTAGCAGCCATCACACCACGCCAATGCTCGGTCACAACAGGATAACCTTTTTCTGAAAACGTCGGCACATCGTCAAAGGGTGAAAATCGCTCTGGGGTAGCCAGTCCCAGCACCCTTAATTTTCCTGCCTTATAATTGGCGATCATCTCACTGGGATTAGCGATTGCCACATCTATATGACCACCCAGCACTGCCACCACAGGTTCACTGCCGCCACGGTATGGGATGTAATTTAAATCAATGCCTGCTGCCACTTCAAAATCCTTAACCAGACTTTCATCAACAGATTTGATACTGAATCCACCCATGGTGACCTTGTTAGGATTTCCCTTGGCGTGAGCAACGAGGTCTTCTATCGTTTTAAATGGACTGTCTTGATTCACCACCATAACAAAAGGATCGCGCACAACTCTGCTGACGTATTTAAAGTCATCAATGGAAAGCCTGCCCCCTGGATCCGGGAACAATTCTGTCATACTGCGTGTATTTGTCATCATCATGTAGCCATCGGTTTTCTGTCCCAGTACATAGCTCATGGCGACCTTCCCCGAACCCCCTTCCTTGTTAACCACAACAATAGGCTGTCCAAGATATTCTTCACCAATCTTGGCTATCATGCGAGCCATCAGGTCGTGGCCTGAACCAGCGCTAGACCAACATATTAATGTAACCGGCTTTTCTGGGTAGTCAGCCAATACTGGAGTCGATACCGCTATCCCGGCAGTAATTGTCAGGATTGCCAAGAGTGATTTTATTTTCATTGTGTTGCTCCGAAACATGTATGTTATCTATTTACAATATTAAGATTTTGTCTGGTTTCTGCCTGAATTAAATTAGCAAGAATTGAGGCATCTGCCATATCCAGTATTGACTGACTTTGATTAATTAAAGTTGTAACCTGCGCTGTTTCCAATACGCCATCACAACAACTACGAACCTTATCCTTTAACTCATCTATAGTTAATGGATTTTCAGGACCACCTCGATACCGTTCATCCGCATCACCGCTAAGCACCGATCCGTTTTTTAATTGAATATGAATGGAAGATCGCATTTTATCAAAACCCATTGCCTCTATTTCTGGATCAAATTTAGTTTGCATACGTTTTTGCATGGCTTGCATTGCCTCACCTTGCACAAAGTTATCTTCAAATTCAATCTTACCTGCTTTTCTACTTAAGGCGACCATAGACAACACAGCCTGTAGAGAAAATTTTGCCTCCAGGTGATTACTTGCTATGGGGTAACGAATAGGATTAAGAATATTTGAACCGGCTTTAATAACAACATTCTCAATATCATCAGGTTGAATATCGTTATCAGTGACTAATTTTAACATCAAATCTATCGTCGGATGAGTCAGAACACCACACGGATAAGGTTTAATACTCACACCGGGTTCTACGATAGACCATGGTTTTCCAAAATCCTGTTGATCGAGTTTGTCTGCTGTAACACCACCTCCTTGCACCGCAAAATAACCCCATGGCCCATCCAGCGCCGCTTTATCTGCGGTAAATCCCTTACTTGCTAATATCGCAGCGGTTACGCCATTTTCAGAGGCCCTGCCTACGTGCAGGGGTTTGGTCATGGTGCCAAAATTACAGCGTATACCTGCGGCAAGACTTGCAGCAATACCTATGCCATTCCTTAATCTCTCACCATCAAGTTTGAGGATCTTTGCTGCCGCACTAAATGCACCAAAGGTACCCACCGTACCACTGGAATGAAACCCTCGTTTGTAATGCTGAGAAAACATCCACTCAGAGATCTTACATTCAACTTCAAACCCTGTGAGAAAGGCCAACATAAATTCCTTACCTGTAACATTACCTTGACGTTGTGACATAACGATTGAGGCAGTTAATGCAGGGATGGTGGGATGGGTTAACAAGCCATACACATGATCGGGGTCTATACTAACCTGAGAGTCATCCCAATCATGTGCGTGACCAGCAGTACCCAAAACCCTGGCTGCCGCAGGAGCAGGCACCCGAGTATCTTCGTAACCAAGTATTAGAGCCTCATCTTTACCACCTTGCTCCGCCGCCAGGTCCGCGAGAATTATAACTGTTTCTTGATCGGAACCCGCCACAAACAAACCCAGGCCATCTAATAAACATCGTTTACCGACTTCTATAGCCTCAACAGGGATATTATCAAAAGTAGTCGCTTCAATAAATTTTGCCGCGCGTTCAGTTACACAACTTTCAACAGGAACTTCTGCGAACTGGTTACTTTGAATTGACATATATTAATTATCCTTTAGTAAATCTTAAAAATGTCATTTATATATAACTTCAAATTACTTTTAGAAAATAAGTCAGATGAGGTTTATGTTACATCAAGGCGTACTTAGTCTGAACCTGTGTTTGCTAATTTGTTCATAATTAACGGACTTAAAAGTGATAAAACGGCCATAATCAAAAGTCCTACACTGATGGGATGGGTTACAAATATAGAATAATCTCCCCCGGAAATTATTAATGCCCTGCGAAAATTCTCCTCCAGTATAC
>JBNMOP010000127.1:0-7681 GCA_051275005.1 Gammaproteobacteria bacterium
GGATTGTTCTATTGATGGTCGGGTCATACGATGGCCGCTTTCGGTCATATCTACCAGATAACCAAATCGATCCAGAGGTTCCAGCCAGTCGTCATTATAACCAACAGGTCTTGGTTGACGTTCATTGATCTGGGCTTGTGGCTGAGTCAGATAAGGTATAAAAAGGGCAGGGCTGGATCCTACCGCCGTACCATCTGGTCGATTCATATAGGCTCGGAAGATGCCTCGTGGACATGCGGTCTCGGGCAGCTGTATGGCTGGTCCCGCTTTTGCATCAAGATCCCAGACATCACGGGCATCAACCCGTGTTTCGGGTGGTTTTTTATTATTAATAACCCAGTCAACCAGGGTCTGTTCCAGTTTAATTGCTACGCCGCCTATATCGACCATATCTTTTGCAAGGTCTGGATATTTGTTGGCTTCTGCAGATGCATCAGCATGACTGACGCCTGCAATCTCATAGGATTTCCAGATATCACCCAGACCTTTCTCAATGTTTATCCTGGCGTTTTCACGTTTGTATTGAAAATACGTTGCGGGTACACGTTCAAAAAGTTTAGGAACTGTTGAGGTGTTTCCCCCGGCATAGGCCCCATGTATGACTTCTATAACGGGTGTCATAAACTTCATTTGCTCACCCGCGAATTCGAGGTAATCCTTGTCGCTGGGTTTAAGACGGAATGATCCCAGCTCATCTACTACTTCAGACTCCCAGAAATAGGCAGTTGCCCCTCGACCACCCGCACTGTCATCGAGATAAAAACCATGAAATAACTGCTCGCCGGAATGATCAGTATTCATCCCACGGATAACAAGAAAACTCCGACCCATGGCACCCCCGGCAGAATGGCCTCTATAGAATGTCTTAAGCGGTGGTTTGCCTAATTGACCTTCAATATATTTACGACTTATCACAGTATAATCTCGGATAATGCTGAGATTATCGTTAAATCCCATGCCCAATTTTCCTGGGCCACCCAATTGTGTTCCATCATCTAGAACAACTGTATTGGCAACATCCATCGAAGCCTCATCGGTGATTGCGGCATCACGTCGGGTCCAGACCACGGCATAACCCATGTCCATTAATGCCCCGGCGGATTCACTGGTCTCTGTGTAGGGGTTAAAGACACCTGGCTTGCGCGGTTGAAATTCTAGCGGCGGAAAGCGTCCTGCACCGTGTACCAACACCCACATATGACCATTCCAGTCATCTGGATTTTTCGGAATCAAGATCTCGACGCTAGCAGGCGTAACGTCGCTATAGTTGTAATAACCAATGCCTGGAATAAAAGGACCCATGGTCCCCTGGGTTTGCCAAATGAACGCGTGATCTGAAAATGTATTGCCTCGACCTTCACCAGGAATGCCTGTCCCAAGCGGTGGCATTGATAGTGAGTTAACCGGGGCGTAACCAAAAACTGAACCGCTAATACCGATAGTTATTTGTCGATAGGGGATCCCGTGAGCATTCTGAATAATTTTATCTGCAATGATCGTGCATTGTTCCGGTCCTACCAGACGTTGCTCTACATCACCTGGTGCGGGGCCAGCAATGCCATCAGGCCAGTTCTCTACAGGAAGATTAAACGGCGCCATATATTGATCAAGGTATGCACAGCCTTGTTGTGCGAATACAGCACTTGAATAGATGCTGATGCTCATAAAAATACATAAAAGTATTGTCTGCAATAAAGAGTCATCTCTTACAGAAATTGTTTTCATAATAATTAATTCTCTAGCTTGGAAAATTTAAAGACTGGTATAACCCCAGTTGATTATAAAATGATACGCATTTCTGAAATACTCTTCTGAGTTTCTCGAAAGGCTCTATAAAAGTCAATAATTTACCGGAGTCTCTGTATAACCATAACACTCAGGGTATAATATGTCGCAAACCAAAGAGGATATGATGACTATTTCTGATGATAAATCGACTGAAGCGATAAAAAGTATATTACGACCTAAGGATAAGCACTGGGTAGGAGATGGTTTTCCCGTGAGGACGTTATTTTTTTATGAAGAACAAGGTCAGGAACTAAGTCCATTTTTATTACTTGATTATGCCGGTCCTCAGGAATTCCCTCCAACGGAGGCTCGCCTGGGTGTTGGACCCCATCCACATCGTGGCTTTGAGACAGTTACCATTGTGTATGCTGGTGAAGTTGAACATCGTGATTCATCCGGAGGAGGAGGGAAGATCGGCCCTGGTGATGTGCAATGGATGACAGCGGCATCAGGACTGGTACATGAGGAATATCACGGACGTGATTACGCAATAAAAGGTGGTTTGTTTGAGATGGTCCAACTCTGGGTAAATCTACCTGCAAAGGAGAAGATGGTTGCTCCACGCTATCAAGGTATTACAGCAGATGATATACCTATCATCACACTTGCCAATGGCATAGGTCAGATCCGTGTTATTGCTGGAGAATATGATGGCAATAAAGGTCCTGCAATGACTTATTCCCCGGTACATGTGTGGGACATCAAAATTAATAGCGAAAAACCCATGAGTCTGGATGTACCTAAAGGACAAACCAAATTATTGGTAGTGCTCAGGGGCAGTGTGACCCTGGACAACGCTGAAATAATAGTCGAAGCAGAGGTAGTAATGTTTAATCGTGATTGTGATTTAATTCAAATTCAACAGGCCAACAATACCACGGCACTATTATTATCTGGCGAACCTTTAGGTGAACCCATAGTAGGTTATGGACCCTTTGTCATGAATTCCAGTCTGGAAATACATGAAGCTATGGATGATTACAAGAATGGTAGATTGGGGATTTTGACATAAAAGAGTACATATAATTTAACGGTAGAATATGTCAATTTTTGAAATAATTCTGTCACAACAATTTTTGGTTGCATTGCTCATATATGGGATCCTGATAGCAATTATTTTCCCATTATCGGAACATGTTTATCGTCGACTGCAAAATAGTGTTTTGGAATGGATGTGGGATCACATTGCTATGCCTCTAATCCAGGCGGGTATGTTGATGTTTTTTGTTTTACTAACATACCCCGTAATATTCGGCATTGAGCATGCCCCAGCCATTTCTTTATTATTATCACAAGATGACTTGAGAATTAATCATCTTGTAAATTTGTTATTTATTATTAGTCTTTTATTTCCACTCGTTCCTGTTGTCGGAAATTGGAATGAATTAATATTACCTGTGCAGGGTATAGCGGGAAGTATGATGATTTTTTCCTGGATGGTTAGTAGCCTTGGTGTCACACAATACAGTTACTGGCCAGGCTGGGATGTAATGCTCTATTGCATGGTATTGGGAGTGATAACACACTGGCTAGCTATATTAGTTGCTCATTTTATTGGGAATAAAATTGATAAATTCTATAATGTGCTGGGTTCAGGTGAACTATTTTCTCGAGGTTTAATTCTATTATTGCAAAGCCCGGTAATATTGCTGTTCAGTGCTGGATTAGGTAGACAATTAGTCTGATGCAATGAGGTGTCTGATAGTAAAGAAGGGAACGTGAATTAATGAATAATTATTTTTGCTTTGTTCGCATTGCTACCTCAAAAGCTTGTTTTCCCCAATGTGTTGCATCATCAGGATTTTCTAGTACCTCTTCTGGCGCGAGATAATAGGACATCTTTATTATCTTATCGCCTTTTGTGTATTCAAATGGTGTGAGCCCTCTGATTTTATAGTCTTCTACTGTTGTATCATCGACTTTAAGGTAAAGGGTATCCTCTGCAACCAGGCCAAACATGATCCCATCAAGAAAAACGCCATAACCACCGAACATTTTGCGGGAATGAATTTGACCTAGTCCCTGGAACATTTCTTTTAAATATTCAACAAATTCACTCACGAGTATTACAAAATGCGTTTAAAACCGGGGCAGAAAACTAATTGGATTATTTCATGGCTGCAACGATTGCATCTCTCACTGCAGTTTTCACGTCTGCATCAGGTGTGTCAGGAATACGTCGAAAAATAACCTTATGATTACCGTCCACTACAAACACACTTGGGGTGCCTCTAACGCCATAACCATCCATTGTTACATCTGCTTTTAAGGTCAACTCAAAGGTATGACCTTTATCTTTTAGGTGTTGAACAGGATCAGCATTTTCAATAATATTCATGGCATAAAAATTTACTTGTTCTCCCTGGTATTCATCAGCAACCTGTTGCAGATGGGGCATTAAGCTGGCGCAATACGGACACCATGTTGCCCAATAAATTAAAACAGAGATTTTACCTTCAGATGCCTGGTAGAAATCTATTTGGTCACCACTGCCATTTTCTAACACCCAGTTTGGTGCTGTATCGCCTATATCGATGGCATAGCCAGGAGAAGAAAAGATGCTAAGGGAAAATATTAACAGGCTTAGTTTAATCAAAAGTGATTTTTTCATATTACGACCTCAAGATTTAATAAATTATTGTTACAGGATATTAAGTAAATATCAGCATTCATACCGGAGATTATTAAAAAACACCTTGGCAAATTATCATGACAATACCCATTGTAAATATATATGATCCTTCGATGGCAACCGCTATATTACTTTTTTGTGCGTACTTGCCATTACTAACAATAAGTAATATTAGCGTAATCAATACCAGTATTATTGTAAGCAAGGCCTCGCTTGCAGCCGTAATACCAAACAACCAGGCCAGCCCAAAGGTACCTAATGCCTGAGTTACCATCGCAAATACAGGCATAGTACTCGCATCACCCATCTCTACGCCGACACCTTCTGCCCACTTTTTTCCAAAAAGCTTTGGGCTATACCATAACCAACCTAACATAAATGATACGACAAAACTTACTATCACGGCGATCCAGCTCACACCTGCAGTTAATTCATCCATGGTATTTCCCCTTATATATTGATAGATATATTAAGTTAGTCGTAGTGTAGAACAAAAAAGTTACATGCACGAATATTCAGTTTGAATTGATGATACTTTCTGAAAGTCTGTTTTTTAGTGGCCCTTATTATAATTTACGTATTTATAACAGGTATATCACTCCATAATCGAATGCCATCTACCTTCATGGTTGCTATGGGAAAACTATTAATATTTAAAAAATAAATTTAATTTTAGTAGCTACAATAATAGTTCGCCTTCAATTGGATAAAATAATGACGATGCATTAATCAAGGATAGTGCGGTAAGTTGAGAAACCCCATAAACTTCAGTTGAAACGCCAAAACTCTTTATTATTTTGCTTACTAATAAATCAAAATCACCATCACCAGATGCTAATACGACAACATCTGAATTTTTGGCATTTTCCATGACATCAATTGTTATCCCTACATCCCAATCACCTTTTGCTGAACCATCACTTCTTTGAATATACGGTTTTAATTTTATTTCGAATCCAATTGCCCTAAGAATATTTTGAAACTGTCTCTGCTTTTCATCGCCCCTGTCAATGGCATAAGCAACTGCCTTGACTACTTCTCTATTTGAGGTTGCTTTAGCCCAAAAGGCATTATAGTTAAAATTACACTTGTGGATCTGTTTAGTGGTGTAGTAAATATTTTGCACATCCACAAATATAGATACTTTATTCATTGATCAATAAATCCTTTTTTATTATTTTTTTATTCAACCGCAAATACATAAGTACCTCTAAATTTATTAATATTAAGCGTATTGATTATGTTTGTTAGCATTTTAATCGTCGTTACCAGGTTTCATTGGGCACCTCATCTAACTTGATTGACCAATGCGTTAATTAATTTTGGGTAAGTTCAGTCCGTCTGAATTGAAATGTTAGAGGCCGTCTCCGCCAATTTAATAGTATGCTCCAATATTTTTGTGTTGCCGATTTTACCGTGTCCAGGAATGACGGTAATAATATCTGAGTATTTAGAAATAATTATTCTTATTGAGTCAGCCCAACTTTCGACAGAGGCATCTCCTATATAACCTAGACTATCCCAACCAAGGCTTCTAACCAGGCAACCTCCATACAAGATACCTTTTTGGGGCAACCAAACCACCAAATTATCTTCTGTATGACCCGCGCCAGGATAAAATACCTTTATATGGCCATCTTGCAGCGAAAACTCATTTGAATTAAAGATGTTTGTTGCGGTGGACATACCATTACCAACAAGAAGATCATGGGTCAATTTTGATGTGTAAGTGGGGATAGACTTTGAATTAAGTAACTCTATTCCAGCAGTACGGTCATCATGAAAATGCGTCGAAATACTCGCTTTTAAATCAAACCCTTGTTCGTTAATCCAATCTAATAATGTCTCAGTATCATGCCTGGACCAGGGAGTATCAATAATAAATGCGTGATTGTCGCCAAGAACAATCAAGCCATTAGAATCCACTAAACCAAATCCCTCTACTTGCTTAAAAGAGGTATGCAAATAGACGTCATTATCAATTTCTTTGATTTGGAGGTCAGGAGTTTTAGTTTGCGCAAAAGAGGTATTCGCCACAATTGCGAATAAAAAAATAATTATATGCTTCATTGTCATATTGCTTCTAACGTTTGACCTAGATTATAGCGGAACGTACTTGAAAAATTTGTTAGGTTGCATTCCTGCCATGAATCATGATCACTCCGCCCCATTTTTCCGTTGAGCCTATAGTTTTTATAATATTACTTGTAATATGATACTCTAAACTCTTTAATTTTATTTCCTCATTTATGAAAATATCAGGTCATATCAAAAAAATGGTGACGTCGCTTGAGTCGCCTGTTCAATATCAGCTACCCATTGACGGTAAGCTTGTCTCAATGAATAACTATATTGGTAAATCGATATCTTTGAATTACAGCGGTGTAATAAACTGCATTGCTTGTGGAAACAAAACCAATAAAAGTTTTAATCAAGGACATTGTTATCGCTGCTTTATCTCCCTGGCCTCCTGTGACATGTGCATTATGAAACCTGAGACCTGTCATTATCATCTGGGTACCTGCCGCGAACCCGTATGGGGTGAAACACAATGTATGCAACATCATTATGTTTACCTTGCCAATTCATCTGGTATTAAAGTTGGCATTACACGTGGTACTCAAATCCTGACACGTTGGATGGACCAGGGCGCGAGTCAGGCCTTGCCGATATTTCGCGTTAGCAATCGATTGTTATCCGGGAAAATTGAGGTTGCCATCAAAGCCCACGTATCAGATCGTACTGATTGGAGAAAGATGCTCAAAGCTAAAGCTGATAGCATTGATCTACAGGAAAAAAGAGATGAACTAGTCCGCACTGCCGAGACAGAAATTAATAAAATTAAGGAAGAACACACTGAGGCCGATATAGAATTTCTCGGCGACGCCGAGCCCGTCAATATTAATTACCCGGTTGATTCCTGCCCAGAAAAGGTAACATCACTTAATTTCGACAAGACACCTGAGATTGAAGGTGTTTTAAACGGAATAAAAGGACAGTACCTGATTCTGGACACTGGTGTCTTGAACATACGTAAATATGCGGGTTACTTAATCACCATCGACTAACAATAACCTCACCTTAAAATAATTGACACTTATGAGGTTCTCTCAGATTCATAGTGTGTCTTGTTAGCGATTATTTAAATCACTCCGATCCGTTTTTATTAGACTCGTCTGCCTGAGATTGATTGGTTTGAGTATCTTCATTTTTCTGATCTAATTTTTTCAGAAGCTTTTCTTTCTTCTTTTTCAATTCCGC
>JBNMOP010000128.1:0-7616 GCA_051275005.1 Gammaproteobacteria bacterium
CAGTCTTTTCCTGCTTTTCTCCTGATTCCTTGTCTTTCCAGGTTTCAGAAGTAGCAATGCTGATATTGCTCACTGCGGCGCCTCCTGCGGTATATCGCACATCCGGGTCATTTCCTAGATTTCCAACCAAAATGACTTTGTTTATGCCTCTGGCCATGTTCTTCTCCTTATATTCCTTATATATGTTATGAATTGTCAATTCTCCTTTGCTTAACATGAGAGAATCAATTTAATATTAGCAGTTTATTTTGCCTGACGAAAAGATTAATGGATATCATACATATTAGAGGTGCGCGAACCCACAATTTGAAGAATATTGACATCGATATTCCGAGAAATAAGCTCGTTGTTATAACCGGACTTTCGGGTTCCGGTAAGTCATCACTGGCATTTGACACTATTTATGCAGAAGGTCAGCGTCGATACGTGGAGTCATTGTCGTCCTATGCCAGACAGTTTTTATCAATGATGGAAAAACCTGATGTTGATCATATAGAAGGTCTGTCTCCTGCAATCTCTATTGAACAAAAGTCCACCTCACATAACCCTCGTTCAACCGTAGGGACTATTACAGAAATTTATGACTATTTACGTCTATTGTATGCTCGTGTAGGTGAGCCTCGTTGTCCCGATCACGATATCGTTTTATCTGCACAGACAGTAAGTCAAATGGTGGATTCAATACTGACCATGCCGGACGATGAACGGATCATGTTATTAGCCCCGGTTATACAAGATCGCAAGGGTGAGCATGTCCAGGTACTGGAGCGACTAAGAAGCGAAGGTTTTATCCGCGCCAGGGTCAATGGAACGATAGTTGAACTAGACCAAATACCAGAATTGGAATTGCATAAAAAACATACTATTGAGGCAGTAGTTGATCGTATAAAGGTTCGTCCCGATATCCTTCTTAGGCTGACAGAATCTGTTGAAACAGCCATACGTTTGTCTGGAGGTTTAGTCATAGTTGCATATATGGATCAATCCGATAGAGCTGATATTATTTACTCAGCACGATTTGCCTGTTCACAATGCGGCTACAGCATTAGTGAACTTGAACCTAAAATATTCTCATTCAATAGTCCCTCCGGAGCCTGCCCCGAGTGTGATGGTTTGGGTGTAATCCAGTTTTTTGATCCTGATCGAATTGTTCAAGATCCAACTTTAAGCCTCCCTGGTGGTGCGATAAAAGGATGGGACAAGCGAAATGCATATTATTTCCAATTACTCAAATGTTTGTCCGGTCATTATAAATTTGACATAGATAAACCGTTTAAAAAACTTTCAAAGAAGATTCAGAATATTATTTTATATGGTAGCGGTAAGGATGAGATTGAATTTAAATATATTAGTAGTGGTCGAGGTCATATAAAACGTAAGCATAGTTTTGAAGGAATTGTTTCAAATATGGCTAGACGCTATCGCGAAACTGAATCAGCGATGGTACGTGATGAGTTACTTAAGTATCAGAGTAATAAAACGTGCCAGACTTGTAGTGGTACACGACTAAATAAAGCTGCGCGGCATGTTTTTATTAAAACCCATTCACTACCAGATATTACTGCGATGCCAATATTACAATTATCTGGTTATTTGTCCTCCTTAACATTGAAGGGGAAACGAGGTGAAATTGCAGAAAAAATCCTTAAAGAAGTGAGAGAACGGATTCAGTTTTTGATAAATGTAGGCTTGGATTATCTTACCTTAAGTCGCAGTGCAGAAACGCTATCGGGCGGTGAGGCACAGAGGATACGCCTGGCAAGCCAGATAGGTGCAGGCCTGGTAGGTGTCATGTATGTTCTTGATGAGCCGTCCATCGGATTGCATCAACGTGATAACAACCGTCTATTAGATACTTTAAAACGGTTACGAGATCTCGGTAATACCGTTATTGTTGTGGAACACGATGAAGAGGCAATAATGTCTGCTGATCATGTCATTGATATAGGACCGGGAGCAGGAGTACACGGTGGTGAGATTGTCGTTCAGGGGAGTGCAGATCAGGTAATCTCCCATCCGAATTCTATTACCGGAAAATATTTGTCTGGTCGATTACAGATAGAAACACCTGCTCGAAGAACGCCGTACGATTCCAAGCGAGTTATAAAGATAGTAGGTGCAACAGGAAATAATTTGAAGCAACTCACCGTAGAATTCCCCCTGGGGTTGATGACCTGTGTTACAGGTGTTTCTGGTTCTGGTAAATCAACATTAATTAACGATACATTATATCGTGCAGTGGCCCAGGAATTGAATCGAAGCAGTACTAATCCTGCAGAATTTAAAGAGTTAAATGGGCTTGATCAACTGGATAAAATTGTAGATATCGATCAGAGTCCTATAGGCAGGACACCACGTTCCAATCCAGCGACATATACGGGTCTTTTTACTCCTGTTCGTGAATTGTTTTCAGCAACCCACGAGGCCAGGTCACGTGGGTACAATCCAGGCAGGTTTAGTTTTAATGTCAAAGGGGGTCGTTGTGAGGCATGTCAGGGAGATGGATTGATAAAAGTTGAGATGCATTTTCTCCCTGATATATATGTAACCTGTGATATTTGCAAAGGAAAACGCTATAACAGAGAGACCCTGGATATCCGATATAAAGGTAAAAGCATTCATGAAGTGTTGGACATGACAGTTGAAGATGCACGGGAATTTTTTGATGCAGTACCAATTCTTGCAAGAAAATTACAAACATTGATTGATGTAGGATTGTCTTATATAAAATTGGGTCAAAATGCTACAACCTTGTCAGGGGGTGAGGCACAACGCATCAAATTATCAAGAGAGCTTTCTAAACGGGACACGGGTAAGACGCTTTATATCCTGGATGAACCCACTACCGGGTTACATTTTCATGACATAAAGCAATTGTTGCAGGTGCTTCATAGACTTAGAGACCATGGTAATACGGTAATTGTTATTGAACACAATATGGATGTCCTTAAGACAGCAGACTGGATAATCGATCTTGGGCCGGAAGGAGGAGATAATGGTGGTCAGGTTATAGCTACGGGTACACCTGAAAAAGTTGCCAGTATAAAAAAATCCTATACGGGTCAGTTTCTATCTCAGACCCTTAATCGTTTTAACAAGTCTGCTGATTTGTTACAATCCGAGTTGGTGCTTGCCGTTACAGGGTGAGAAACATTAGTTAATTATATTAAATATTTTATTAGAGAAAATTTATGAAAGCATTAATTTGTGGTTCGTTTGCCTATGACAATATAATGGTTTTTCCAGATTATTTTAAAAATCATATCCTGCCGGACAAGGTCCATATGTTAAACGTTTCGTTTATGGTTCCAGAGATGCGTCGAGAATATGGAGGTTGTGCAGGGAATATAGCTTATAATCTGAAATTACTTGAAGGCTCTGGCGTGCCTATGGGGACTGTCGGTAAAGATTTTGACAGCTATGCAGGCTGGTTGGATGAGAAAGGCATAGAACGAACCCATGTACAGATCATAGATGACGCTTTCACTGGTCAGGCATTTATTACTACCGATCTCGATGACAACCAGATAACAGCTTTCCATCCCGGGGCAATGTCCTTTGCTCACCATAACAAGGTCAGTGATGCTGCAGATATAACTATAGGGATTATTTCCCCCGATGGCCGTGATGGGATGTTAGAGCATGCAAGCCAATTCCATGAGCAGGATATTCCATTTATTTTTGATCCTGGCCAGGGGATGCCCATGTTTAATGGTGAGGAATTGAGCGATTTTATTAGTAAGGCCACATGGGTCAGTGTAAATGATTACGAATGGCAGATGATGCAGGATAAAACCGGACTTTCACCGCACGAAGTGGCAGAGAGAATTCAAGGGCTGATAATAACGCGCGGCAGTGAAGGGTCTGTTATTTATACCAGCAATAAGCAATATGCGATTCCTGTTGCCAAGGTTGAGAATATTGTTGATCCTACTGGATGCGGAGATGCCTTTCGTGCAGGGTTACTCTATGGATTGATGAATGAGTTGGATTGGGAGGTCACAGGCAGGATTGCCTCTTTGATGGGGGCAATTAAAATTGAACATCATGGAACACAAAATCATCAATTCAATCGCGAAAGCTTTAATGCAAGGTTTGAAGAAAATTTCGGTTATAGGATTTGAAGAAAATATTTAAACCAACGGATACGCCGGTTTGGGAAGAACTGGCGGCACATAGACAGTCTCTAGAGAACATTAGTCTTAAGCAACAGTTTAGTAATAATCCAAATAGATTTAACGAACTGCATACGAGTGGTGCGGGACTAATTCTTGATTATTCAAAGAATTTAATTACCAATGATACGGTAGATTTGTTGGTAAAAGCGGCCAAAAGTGTTCAATTGCAGGATAAAATTGATGCGCTTTTTAATGGTGATTACGTCAATTCTACCGAGGCACGCCCAGCATTACATACAGCCTTAAGGGACTCCTCTGGTAGTGGTCTATATCATGCCGAGATCAGTAAGGTCATGGAAAAGATGACTGACATTGTGCAACAGGTGCATGCTGGTCATTGGAAAGGCGCAACCGACAAAACCATAACTGATATTGTAAATATTGGTATAGGCGGTTCACATCTTGGACCCATGATGGTTACCAATGCTCTGCAATCCTATAGTCCAGGTAACATTGCATGCCATTTCGTGTCGAATCTAGATAGCGTTGATATTTATTCAGTGCTTAATAAAGTTGAAGCGGATTCTACATTATTCATTATATGTTCAAAATCCTTCACTACCCTTGAAACATTGCAAAATGCACAAACAGCAAGGGCCTGGTTGGAATCAAAATTACCTATAGCAGTAAAAGGTTACGGTAAGCATTTTCTGGCTGTTACTGCAAATCCGGAAAAGGCGACTGAATTCGGCATTCATGAGGCTAATGTATTGCCAATGTGGGATTGGGTAGGGGGTCGATATTCACTTTGGTCAGCCATTGGCATTTCCATTGCTTTGTCTATTGGTATGGAGAATTTTAATGAACTGCGCAAGGGTGCAGAACAAATGGATCTGCATTTTAAACGCGCACCGTTTAAAAAAAATCTGCCCGTGATATTAGCTTTACTGGATATCTGGAATGTGAATTATTGGGAGAGTCATAGTCATGCGGTAATACCATACGTACATAACCTTAGATATTTTCCAGAGTTTCTGCAACAGTTGGAAATGGAAAGTAATGGAAAATCTGTCAGTGTTACAAACGAAACATTACCTTATCAAACTGCCTCCGTCACCTGGGGTACAGTTGGAACCAATGGCCAACATTCATTCCATCAATTATTACACCAGGGGACACGCTTTATATCTGTCGATTTTATTTTTGAAATTAACCCGATGTTAGATGATCATCATTCTCATCTTGTTAGCAATTGTTTGGCACAATCCAATGCCTTGATGAATGGAATATCATATGATGAGATTAAACAGGAACTGTTAAATACAGGCGTAGCGAAAGATGACGCTCATAAGAAGGCAATGCACCGGCATATGTCAGGGAACAGACCAAGTAATACCCTTGTAGTTGACTTCCTAAGTCCGCAGTCATTAGGAAGTCTGATAGCACTATACGAACACAAGGTATTCGTACAAAGTGTGATCTGGAATATTAATGCCTTTGACCAATTCGGTGTTGAACTGGGTAAAGTGATGAGTAAGCAGGTCTACGAAACGTTAACTGGAGATAATACAGAGACAAAATTCGATTCGTCTACTGAAGGATTAATTACCTTATACAAATCTTCAATTAAATAAATTAAACGCTAAATTACAATTTATTGTACTGCTATTATAATTTGTGTCTAGCCATCCGAAATATCTTAAGCTGCTGCTTTTTTTGCATTCTCCAACCGTGTTTGTAATTCACTGATCTGGGTCAGTAATTCCTTAGGAACCTTATCACCAAATTTAGAATAGTATTCCTTGATCAAAGGAATTTCCTGTAACCAACCATCAATTTCAACCCTTAGAAGTTCAGCAATCGCCGTATCATCAAGCCCTAATCCGGAAAAATCTATTGCATCGATGGTAGGAAGATTACCTATAGGGGTTTCTATTGCATCAGCTATCCCGTCACAGCGTTCGAATATCCATTTCAGAACGCGACTGTTTTCGCCAAATCCTGGCCACATAAATTTCCCCTGGTCATTCTTTCTAAACCAGTTTACATAATAAATTCCTGGTAGATTCGCACCTTCTTTGTTACCAATATTTATCCAGTGCTGCCAGTATGAGGCCATGTTATATCCACAAAAAGGTAGCATTGCCATGGGGTCATGTCGTAGCTCACCTATTTTGCCAGCTGCCGCGGCTGTTTTCTCTGATGAGACGATGGATCCAAAAAAGGTACCTTGATTCCAGTTTTTTGCTTCATTCACCAGGGGCACTATGGTTGCCCTGCGTCCGCCAAAGAGGATAGCGCTGATGGGGACGCCTTTTAAATCTTCCCACTCATCTGCAATGACAGGGCACTGGCTGGCAGACACAGTGAATCGCGCATTGGGATGTGCGGCGGGTGTTTCGTTATCAGGTGTCCAGTCATTTCCTTTCCAGTCTATTAGATGGGCCGGCTTTTCCTTCGTCATACCTTCCCACCATACATCGCCATCATCTGTCTCGGCGACATTAGTGAAGATACAGTTACCGTATAGTGTCTTCATCGCATTGCCATTTGAATCATCGCTGGTCCCCGGGGCAACACCAAAAAAGCCTGCTTCCGGATTGATTGCATAAAGTCGTCCATCTTCACCAAATTTCATCCAGCAAATATCATCACCTACGGTTTCAACCTTCCAACCGGGTATTGTTGGTGTCAACATTGCCAGATTAGTTTTTCCACAGGCGCTGGGGAAGGCACCAGCAATATATTTAACGTTTCCTTCAGGATTCGTGATCTTGACAATTAACATATGCTCAGCAAGCCATCCTTCATCTCTGGCCATTACAGAGGCAATCCTTAAAGCCAGACATTTTTTGCCTAACAAGGCGTTTCCACCATAACCTGAACCGAAAGACCAGATTTCACGGGACTCTGGAAAATGAACGATATACAGGTTTTTGGGGTTACAGGGCCAGGCGACATCCTTCTCACCCGCAGATAATGGTTGGCCAACTGAATGTATGCATGGGATAAATTCGCCATCCTCAGCAAGAAAATCTAAAACGGGTTTGCCCACCCTGGCCATTAGATGCATATTTGTTACCACATAGGGGGAATCCGAAATTTCAACGCCAACTTGTGCAATAGGGGATCCAATGGGACCCATACTAAAGGGGATGACATACATAGTGCGTCCGCGCATACAATCTTTGTAGACTGTAGTAAGTGTTTCTCGCATTTTCTCGGGGGCCATCCAATGATTTGTCGGACCTGCATCCTCTTCATTCTCAGAACAGATAAACGTCCGGTCTTCCACCCGTGCAACATCCTTCGGATCAGATCGGACCAGATAACTGTTTGGGCGTAGATCTTCATTAAGTTTTGTTGCAGTGCCGCCCTGAACCAACAGCTCCCACATAGCGTTATATTCATTTTCACTGCCGTCACACCAGACCACCTGATCAGGTTGGCACAATTCGGCCATTTGGCTTACCCATTCTGTAAGTTTTTTGTGGTTAC
>JBNMOP010000129.1:0-7599 GCA_051275005.1 Gammaproteobacteria bacterium
TTTGTATACAGCGTAGGTATATCCCCGCCGGTTGCTGCCGCTGCCCTTGAGGCATTGAATATTCTAATCGAAGAACCTGAACGCGTTACTAAATTGCAGGAAAATGGTAAATTATTTTTTGATGCAGCAAAGGCTGTACACCTGGACATAGGATACTGTCAGGGTTATGCAGTTATTCCTGTGATTGTTGGAAGCTCACTCATTGCTGCCAAGTTGTCGAATATATTATTTGATCAAGGCATAAATGTGCAGCCAATAATTTATCCTGCGGTAGAAGAACGCGCTGCACGGTTAAGATTTTTTCTCAGTTCAACACATACTGAAGAACAAATATCCTCAACAGTAGAAAAAGTAGCAAAAGAATTAAATTCATTAAAGAAAAAACCTGTCTACAAATTCGTTTGATATTTTTTTGATACTATAAAACACTAATGTTGTATTGAAATATGAAAGTAATTGTTGTTGGGGCTGGCATTGCAGGATTGGGTGCAGCAATATATTTTCAAAAAAAAGGTCATGATGTCCTGGTGCTTGAATCTAGCGATCGGGTTGGTGGACGGGCAATCAGCCATCACCGCGCAGGGACCAGCGATATTGTCGATACCGGAACACAGTATTATCATTCCTCCTATCATCGTGCACTTAGACTAATAAATGAATCTGGTCTAAATTCTCAACTAAAAAAAGTAAAGGGCCATACCCGGATTTATGATAATCATTTATCTAAAGGTTCCTTTTTATACAATCGAAAACTTCCCTGGTACAGATCTACCGGAATATTTGGTAATTTACAGCTGGGTTATTTTCTGGCAGAGACTATTCTGAAATATAAACTGGATCCCTTTGTGTTAGACGCCAGGGCAAGGCTAGATAGTAAAAACGCAGTTGAATCCAATCATAATTCTCTGATTTACCAAAGTATAATGCGACCGTTAGCACAAGTAGGTTCATTATCAGAACCAGATGAGATGGATTTGAGTTTACACCACTTACATAGATTGATTCATATCGTGCTATTTACTGATTATTTGTCTCTTTCCAGCGGAACTGTCTCGTTACATGAGGCGATGGCGAGTCGGTTACAAATTAAATTTGAAACCCCAGTCATTGGCCTGATCGAAGAATCAAAAAAGATTTGTGGGGTTGTGCTTGAAAATGAAAGGTTATCTGCCGATCATGTTGTAATTGCGACAACAGCTCCGGTTGCCGCGACCTTGATTCCCAAGGAATGGACAGAAGATTATGAATTTTTATTGAATATTAAAGTCCCATCATTTTCATTACCTACTTTTTTTCTTGATCGGCCACTAGAGAAAAATGTTTGGTCATATTTATTACATCAACATAATAGAAAAATCAGTTACCTTACTGATGCGGCACAAAAGAATCCAAATATGGTGCCTTCAGGTAAATCAATTATACAGCCATGGATTTGTTATCCACATTCGACAGAACTCGAAAAATATTCAGATGATGAGGTGATATCTCTTTGTGTTGATGAAATTGAAGAAATCTTTCCGAAGTTTAGTACGTGGATTGAAGATATTCATCTCACTCGACACCCTTATGGTGTTCCCTTTCATTCCACCGGCCATGTACAAAAAGCAGTAAACTTTATGAGAAATATGGATGTTAAAAAGGTGTCCTTTTGCGGGGATTATCTTAGCGGAGGGTATATGGAATCTGCCTTATGGAGTGCAGAGCGAGCGGCCAACGTGTTTGGTTAAATTATTTTTTTAGAAAAAATAATAACATTTTATCTCCTATATGTTCCGGTAACAGTCTTAATATTTGAAGTCCCAAACTATGGTACCAGGGGAATGTGATTAATGGTTTGCCCGCAGCAATACCGTTATGAATTTTATCCACCGCCTTGTTCAAGTTTGTTAGCATAAATTTATCTATCTTTAATGGTTTAGTCATATCTGTATTCACATAACTAGGACAAACTATCGTTACGTATATTCCTTTACGTCGGCACAGACCTCTTATTGCCTCATAATATGTTTTTACAGCAGCCTTGCTAGCTGAATAGGCAGGGAATGTTGGCATGCCTTTATAGGCAGATAAGGAACTGATGATGGTAACACTTCCACAATTTCTAATGCTCATAGATTGTATCAGTGGATTAATTGTATCAATCACGCCATAAAAATTAACATTAAACGTTTCATCAATAATTTCTTTTTGCTCAACGTCATGGTTCGTTGTAGTCGCATACATTACGCCAGCGTTAGCAATGACAAGGTCTACAGGATTCAAATTGTCAAAATTTTTGATCCATTTTATTAATTTAAGCCTGTCACGTATATCTAAACTGATTGACTGAACAATTGCCCCTTTATTTCTACAGTAAATAGCTGTTTCATTTAGCCGTTTATTATTTCTGCCGATCAAACCAAGTGTTATTCCTGGTGCAGCATAACGCCTGGCCAATGCCATTCCTAATCCATTGCTTGCGCCGGTAATGATAATATTTTGAAACATATGGTTATTGTAAATGTGTCATTCAACTAAACAGTTTATAATTCGTAGAGATATGAAAGATGATGATAACGAAATAATCCCGGTACGGCCAACGCCATTGGCTGATTACCCCCATCCGCTTAAATTATTATGGATGTTACGTAAAGATCTATTATCTATTTGGCCGGAATCTGCATACAAGGAGGAATTCTTTGGTGGACCTGTAATGAATAAGCATATGTATGTGGCGAATAGTCCAGATACTGTTGAACATGTCTTGGTTAAATGTAATGACAATTATCAGCGAAAAAGTCCCTACATGCAGAAGGCACTGGAGCCGTTACTGGGTGATGGTTTATTTGTCAGTGATGGCGATTTATGGAAGGAACGTCGACGTATAGAGCAGCCTGCTTTTCATCCCAGTCATTTAGGGGGGTATGGTGGAATTATAAGCAGTGTCGTCGAGCAGACCAGTGAGCGTTGGTCTGCTGAACATCAGGATAAGGAGGTTAAAATCCTGCCTGAGATGGCATGGTTAACTGCAGAGATTATTAGTCAAGCCATGTTTGATTACCCCTTAGGGCTGGATAAGGCAAAAACAATAGTTAACAGTTTTGCAGATTTTCAGGCCTCTGTTGAACAATTCGATCTGTCTACATTTTTTGGTTGGCCAGAATGGTTGCCGAATATTCCTCAATGGCGGAGAGTCTCTCGGCATGCAGGTAAGATCCACGTCATTGTTGAAGAAATTGTTCGCTCCGCACAAGAAGGAAAGTGCAAAGAAAAGACTTTGTTATATCAGTTGCTGGCAACTCAGGAATCAAGTAGTCATAACACTAAAATGAGTCTGCAACAAATGAGAAATGAATCAGTGGTTATTCTTATGGCAGGCCATGAGACGACTGCTAATTCCCTGGCCTGGGCGATTTATCTTATCTCTCAGTACCCCGAAAAAGAAAAAAAATTACTCAATGAATTAAAGCACGTTCTTAACGGAAGAACCGCAGAATATAACGATTTATCTAAACTAAAATATACTCGGGCAATCTTTGAAGAAGCCATGCGTTTGTACCCTCCTGTTCCAGTATTATCCAGGGTAGCATTGAACGATGATAATATTCATAACAGAGATGTACCAGCAGGATCTATAATGATGGTGATTCCCTGGTTATTGCAGAGACACCATGCATTATGGGATAAACCACATCATTTTATCCCAGAGCGTTTTACATCTGAATGGCCGAGTAAACATGATAAGTATGCCTATATTCCCTTTAGCGCGGGGCCACGATTTTGCCTTGGTGCCGCTTTTGGATTAATGGAGGCGACAATTTGTTTAGCGACGTTAATGCAAAAATTTTCATTTCAAATGAGCGATAATGTGACACCCGGATATGAATGCAGATTAACCTTAAGGCCTAAAAATGGTCTGCCTATGATCATTCGAAAAAGGAATTAGGCAGGTTTGGCAGACATTTTAGATGTGGAGAGTAATGGGTATTTAAATGGACAGGATTAACAGGATTAACAAGATTTATAGGATATAAAAAAATTCTTAATAGAAGTTTCAATTATTATCTCATTCCGATTCTTGGTGTATGGATGCATCGTTTCAATTCTGCGATTGGAAATATCCGAAGCAATTATCTGGAATCTGTTTAATATATGTAAGCTTTTATATTTTTAACATTATATTTATTAAATCCTGTTAATCCTGTCAATTAAATCCTAATTTATCTCGCCAGGTGTCGATTAAACTTTGATCATGCATATGGGAGGGATGATAATCTCTTTTAAAATACCGAAAGTAATTTGGCACAAGACGAATAAGCAGGCCTGGCCAGATAAATCCCCAGGTTATTAATACCCACCAGTCACGAAGATTAAACAATCTTTTATCATGACGTTGATAAGATAGCATTATAGACAATAAAAGCAGCCATAAGATAACCGAGGCATGAATGAATTCAATCAAACGTATACGGTAACTTCCACCAATTGCGCGATATACATCAAAGGCAACGGTTTTATGTTCTATCTCTTCCAGACAGTGCCAGCACCATAATCGTTTATATTCACCATTCATAGGCTCATTAAAAATCGGAGTTTTAAGCACTTCAGTGCATAGAATGGTAGTAAAGTGTTCTAACGCACAAGTAAGGGCAAGCTTGACCTTAGGGTTGGGATTTTTTCTTACCCAATTAAAGAGATACTCTACACGCTTGTCTACACGAGCAACAGGGTACCCCTGTTCAATCAAGCGCTGATTAAAACGATCATGTTCCTTACGGTGCGCCGCTTCTTGTCCTATAAATCCTTTTACTTGTTCTGCTAAAATTGGATCAATAATTTGATCCTGATAATGTTTTACTGAATCGATAAAAAACCTTTCTGCATGAGGAAATGTTGTGGATAATGCATTCATCCAATTAGATTTTAGTGGACAACCGCCAAACCAGAATCGCTCGTTGTTAAGCTTCCATGATAATTTCGGATTCCGAGCTTTTATTTTGATTGGGATAGATGGCATATAGTTAGTAATATAAAAGAAAAAGATGGATTATTATAAGTTATAAGAGACCTATAATGTATTTAATACGACACAATCAATAAAAGTACGGCATGAATCATAAAGCATTCAATTACTGGGTTATCGAACCTTTTTGGGGTGGAATTGACTACCTGGTATTTTTATTTTTAAGATGTCTATCGCTAAAACAAGTATCAAATATTGGCTCGGTTATCGGAAATATTGCAAAAAACAGGTTTAAAAAAGCAAGTTCAGACACGATAGCTAATATTGAATATCTTGCCCCCCAACTTCATGCTGATGAAGTTAATAATAAGTTAAATACTATGTGGAAAAACATCGCCCGGACATTAACTGAAATGTCCGTTCTCGACAAATTTGACCTTGTCGAGAATTCAGAGCAATACAATTTAAAAATATTTGATAATCTTGACTCAAATCATCCCGTAGTCTTTCTATTTCCACACCTTGGAAATTGGGAATTATTAGCGATGTCGGTTATCAATCAAGGATTCAAATTAAATGTAATTTATGAAGCTGTGCCGAACCGATTTCAAAGACGATTATTGGTAAAATCAAGGCAAAGAGTTGGATATGAATTAATTTCTCCCGATTATTCAGGTACTCGAAAAATATTTAAAGCGTTATCCAATGGTCAAAGTATTGGTATGGCTATGGATGAATTTAAAAATGAAAAAATTATTGCACCTGTTTTTTCAGGTAAATTGCAAACTAATTCAAATATTCATTATGCTTTGGGACTCGCCCGTAGATTCAAGACCCCAATAGTTTATGTCTATTGTAAACGTGAAGCAGGTGTTAAATTTAGCATTCATTATGCAGAACCAATTATATTTGATGCACCTCAATACATAGATATGTCAGACATAGATATAGCAGAAATAATAAACCAGAAATGTAGAGAATGGGTTATTGAAAATCTGGATCAATGGTATATGTTGCATCGTGCCAGAATTAAATATTAAATAATATCTTGTTCATTAATCTTCTATAATGACTAATCATTCAACTGATGTTAATCAGAAAAAGCGGCGATTAATACTTCATATTGGCACCCATAAGACTGGCACAACAACAATTCAGCATCTCTGCTGGAGAAATCGAGAAGAATTACTTGATAATGGCTGGTTATATCCATTCAACGGTCGGCCTAAATATGATTTCAGGCCTGGGCATCATCTTCTTTCATTTTCTGTGTTACAAAAACCTATGGAACAAAGACCCTATTGGGCTCAAAAGATAACGTCAATCAATGTAACAGAAGAATGGGATAAATTGATGGAGGAACTCTCCACTTTTCCAGATAAAAATGTGATATTAAGTTCAGAAGCAATTGGGGGATGTAATATGGAATCCATAGAGACTATCAAGAATATTATTAGTAATTTTGATGTGTCAATTGTTATCTATTTGAGAAATCAACGTGATTATTTAATATCTTCATATAAGCAAAGAGTTAAAAAGTCAGGTTACACTCAAAGTTTTAGAGAATTTGTAAAAGGACGAATTATTTTGAATAGTAATTTAAAAATGGTGGGTCGATGGGCTACTATATTTGGGGATGAATGTATAAATATTCGATTGTACGATAAGGTAGTTGAATCATCGGGATTGATGCAGGACTTTTTTAATATAATGGGTTTGCCAGACTCAATAATTCTGGGGATGTCACTTAATGAGCGAATAAATTCTTCTCCCAATGACAATACTACTTATTTAATTAGAAAAATTAATTCTTATATAAAGAATATAAATAAATTTCTTGTCCCCAGATTTAAATTAAGAATAATAAAATTTAGGCCTAACGAGAAACTAAGTCAAAACTTAAATAAGATAGCAAATATAGGTCTTTTGAATAAGAAAGTTGCATATGAATCTGATATTGATTTACTGCGTAATGAATTGTTACTAGTTGATGACAAATTATTAACCAAATACATCAGTGTTGAAGATCTAGAATATCTAAAATTCTGATTATATGAGACGCATCTTTCATAATATTGTTTACTTTATCGACGTCAGGTTGTTGAGTAAATATAATATTTATTAGTTAAGGCTTCTCTGTCGTTAAAAATATCTTTTCAGACACAAGTTTGAAATGCTCTTCCCAGCTGGGAGGGGTAAAATTTTCTATTCTTCGTAATTGCGCATTTCGCATGGCAGATTCAGGCCTACAGTAATCGATTATGGTATTCAACCAACTAATCCCATCTACAGGATGTAAATAATCTGGGATATTTTGACCTGATTCTTTTAATTCAGGAATGTCAGAACAGATAACAGGTATTCCCAGCGTCAATGATTCAACAACTGGCATACCCCAGCCTTCAGAAAAAGTGGGATAAAGTAGCGCCCGTGCACCTTTTAATAATGACATTAATTCTGTGTCGTTCAGGTCTGTTGCTTCATGGACTAATCCATTAATAGGTTTGCAGCGTTCCACCATGTCGACAACATTTTCATTTTCCCAACCACGTTTGCCAATCAAATAAAGTTCTGGTAACGGGTTAATCATTCCCCGTTGTGCCATATCACGCCAAAGATTTAACAATAATAAATGGTTTTTTCTTGGTTCAATTGTA
>JBNMOP010000130.1:0-7509 GCA_051275005.1 Gammaproteobacteria bacterium
GCTCATCCTCAGTTTATAAACGAAAATGAAGACGGCAAGAGGTTTCGAAAGTTATTTTTCAATGAGGCGCATGCCGCTGGTGTATTGACCCATCCCAGCATATTAAGTTTATTCGATGCAGGTGTTGATGGCGAAATATGCTACCTGGTAATGGAATTTATCCCTGGCGCGCAAACACTGGATATTTTCACAAAGCCTGACAAGCTGTTGTCGATACGAGAAGTTGTCGGCATAATTTACAAGTGCGCAAAAGCCCTTGATTATGCGCATCGACAAGGAATCATTCATCGTGATATCAAACCTAGCAATATACTTTTTACGGAAGATCGAGATATTAAAGTTTCAGATTTTAGTATCGCCAGGATTAACCGCGCAGATCAAACTGGAACCCAATTTGATGGTTTCATGGGGTCCCCTTTATATATGTCTCCAGAACAAATTAATGAATGGGATATAACAACCAACACCGATCTCTTCTCATTGGGAACAGTGATGTATGAAATGCTCACCGGCAGTCATCCATTTCGTGCCGAGACCCTTACTACAATTGCGCATAACATTACAAATGAAAGTATAGTCCCGCTTACTGATTTCAGACAGGACTTGCCGGAAGGCCTGGAATATATCCTTGCAAGGATGATGAAAAAGAAAAACAGCAAACGCTATTCAGCAGGGTTAGATGTAGCGGCGGACCTGGCATTGGTTTTTGATGACCTTGATAAAATTGAAACACAAGATGATCTGCGAGACAAATTCGAATCTTTGAGTGAGCTTGGGTTCTTCAAAGGTTTTAATGATGCTGAAATCTGGGGTCTGGTCAGGGCAAGTAATTGGGATAACTATCCGCCTGGTGAATCAATAATCAAGGAAGGCGATAGCGATCATTCCTTTTATATTATTTTAGCGGGCCAGGTAACGATTCAGAAAAGTGGACAAACTCTAGACACGCTAAAAGAAGGAGATTGTTTTGGAGAAATGGGTTTTTTATCAAGTACGGAGAGAACCGCATCTGTTACAGCTAAAACAGGTGTATCGCTGATTCGGGTCAACAAATCCACACTAGATCGTGCAGATGAAACGACTCAGTTACGTTTTCTTAAGGTTTTTGTTGATATAGTTGTAGATAGATTAAAACAAACCACATCAATATTAACTAATATCAAACAAATTTAAATTGGCGGAGGGAGAGAGATTCGAACTCTCGAACGAGTCGCCTCGTTGCTGGTTTTCAAGACCAGTGCATTCAACCGCTCTGCCATCCCTCCTGCATTTAATTATCTATGCATCAAAAAAAATCATTCTCTTGTAATGTAACGCAGTCTTGCAATAGTAACCGATTATTATACGATATTAATCATATTGCACGACAGATTATTTTTGCCCAAAAAACGACTAACTCGTCAGTAAACTACACTATATTTAATTGTGGAACTTTGGATCCAGAAAAGTGTCGATAGTTACTACTAGTGAAATTTAATCATATATAGATATATTTGAGGTATAATAGATTAAAATCGAACTCATAAACTTGAAATTATGTGTCGAAGCCCTCACTATTGAAAGTTAGAAACATACCTTTGGAGGATATGCATTAATGAATCAACAAACCTTTGCAGTATCAAGTAAAGCAGAATCAGTACTTACAACGAACAAACTGATTCGCAATACCTATACACTACTTTCTCTGACTTTATTATTCAGCGCTTTTACGGCCGGTATATCCATCATGTTTAGCTTTCCCCGGATGGGCATATTCATGACATTAGGCGGTTATTTTGGGTTATTGTTTATTACTACTAAATTAAGAAACAGCGCCTGGGGTCTGGTATCAATATTTGGTCTTACTGGTTTTATGGGACTAACTCTGGGGCCGATGATAAGTGCCTATTTACAAGCTTTTAGTAACGGGGCTGAACTTGTCATGTTGGCCATGGGCGGAACCGGGACAATATTTTTAGCACTATCCGGCTATGCGCTGACAACTCGCAAAGACTTCAGTTTTATGGGTGGTTTTATAATGGTAGGCGTGTTGGTGGCTTTTCTTGCCGGAATTGGGGCAATTATTTTTAGTATCCCAGCGTTATCTCTGGCCGTGTCGGCCATGTTTATATTACTCATGTCTGGATTCATTCTCTATCAGACAAGCAGTATGGTACATGGACATGAAACCAACTATATAATGGCAACAATAGGGCTATATATAACAATATATAATCTGTTTACCAGTTTATTACATCTGTTGGGAGCATTTTCAGGAGAAAGGTAACATTAATGTGATATTTTCTCTTTGAGAAGAAGCCCCGGATTTAACGGGGCTTTTTTTTGCCTAAATTTAGAATAAATCAGACTTATACATAACGGGTAATTTAATCAGATCACTTTGAACATAAAGCCGTTTTTATGATAGCATGCCGATGCTTTTAACCCTCCTCACGAATGTGGACGAAGCAACATTGTAATCTGGTATTTCAAAAATAATAAGGGGAAAAATATGCGTATTGGTGTGCCCAGAGAACTATATTCAGGTGAAAAAAGAGTCGCTACTACCCCAGAGGTCGCCGGACAATTACAAAAGCTTGGTTTTACCATTGCTATTGAAGCAGGTGCAGGTGAATTAGCTAACTTTTCCGATGATTCCTATGCAAAAGCCGGTGTTGAGATTATTAAGGACCGAAATGAACTCTGGAAATCATCTGAAATTATATTAAAAGTCAGGGCCCCGAGTGACGATGAAATCAGTTTATTGACAGATAAACATACCTTAATCAGCTTTATCTGGCCCGCACAAAATCCTGAATTAATGGACAAACTTGCGGCAACAAAGGCAACAGTCCTCGCCATGGATAGCATTCCCCGCATTTCCAGGGCGCAGAAAATGGACGCATTAAGTTCCATGGCAAATATTGCTGGTTATCGCGCTGTGATCGAAGCCGCCCAGCACTTTGGCCGATTTTTTACCGGACAAATTACAGCCGCGGGCAAAATACCCCCTGCAAAGGTTCTGGTCATTGGTGCAGGCGTTGCCGGATTGGCTGCCATTGGTGCGGCAAAGAGTATGGGCGCCATTGTCCGTGCATTTGATACCCGACCAGAGGTTAAAGAACAAGTAGAGAGCATCGATGCTGACTTTTTAATGCTGGAATTTGAGGAAGATGGCTCGGGCGAAGGTGGTTACGCCAAAACAATGAGTGATGAATTTATCAAGGCGGAAATGGAATTATTCGCACAGCAAGCAAAGGAAGTAGATATTATTATTACTACCGCGCTGATCCCGGGTAGACCCGCTCCCGAGTTGATTACCAAGGAAATGGTTGAATCCATGAAGGATGGCAGCATAGTAGTGGATCTCGCTGCAGAGCAAGGTGGTAACTGCAAGCTGACCAAACGGGACAAGGTCGTGGTCAAACATGGTGTAACGATAATTGGTTATACTGATCTGCCTAGCCGACTGGCAGCCCAATCCAGCCAACTCTACGGCACTAATCTACGACACCTGCTTACAGACATGTGTCCTGATAAAGATGGTGTAATCAAGATAAACATGGAAGATGAGGCGGTACGAGGTGGAACTGTTATAAATAATGGTGAAATTACCTGGCCACCACCTGCACCAAAATTATCAGCAGCACCTGCTGCAAAGAAAATAGATACGTCACCGGTTGTGGCGGAGATAAAGAAACCCTTAATACCTGTTGCAATTCAACCCTATGTGATGATGCTGGCTGCAGGCCTCTGTTTATATGGACTTGGTTCAGTTGCACCGCCCTCGTTCATGTCGCACTTTACGGTATTTGTGTTGGCTTGTTTTATCGGTTACATGGTTATCTGGAATGTTTCCCCATCTTTACATACACCATTGATGAGTGTCACAAATGCAGTCAGTAGTATCATCATAATTGGCGCCTTGACTCAAGTCTCCTCCCAGGGATTCTTTCTGACCTTATTGGCCGGATTCGCAATCCTGATAACCAGTATCAACATAACCGGGGGCTTTGCTGTTACCCGCCGTATGTTGGAAATGTTCAGGAAATAGGAGAGAAAACATGTCTGAAGGTTTAGTAACAGTATCGTATATTGGCGCAACCATACTTTTTATCCTTACGTTGGGTGGATTAAGCAACCAGGAAACTGCACGCCGGGGCAATATGTACGGCATGCTCGGAATGACCCTCGCCGTAGTTGCAACGGTTCTAGGTCCTGAAGTTACCAGAAACACATGGTTGATAATCATGATGATGATAATCGGTGGCGGGGTCGGACTAACCCTTGCGAAAAAAGTGCAGATGACACAAATGCCGGAATTGGTTGCTATTCTCCATAGTCTGGTCGGGTTTGCTGCTGTACTGGTTGGCTATGTAAATTTTATGGACCATAGCATCATCTTCGTAACACCCATTGAAAAATCGATACATGAAATAGAGATTTATCTTGGTATCTTAATTGGTGCGGTAACTTTTTCAGGTTCTGTCATTGCATTTGGCAAGTTAAGTGGGAAAATTGGGGGTAAACCACTCCTGCTTCCTGGCAGACATTTTTTAAATCTGGGCTTGTTAATCATTACTATTTGGTTGTGTAACATCTTCCTCGACCAGGCTGCTACCGGTGGCGGAACATTTCCTCTGATGCTGATGACATTGGTTGCGCTGGGATTTGGTGTTCACATGGTGATGGCCATAGGTGGGGCCGATATGCCAGTTGTTGTATCGATGCTTAACAGCTATTCAGGTTGGGCCGCCGCCGCAACAGGGTTTATGTTAAATAATGACCTGCTTATTGTTGTTGGTGCCCTGGTTGGTAGTAGTGGTGCAATTCTGAGTTATATTATGTGCCGTGCTATGAATCGAAAATTCTTCTCTGTTATTGCCGGTGGTTTTGGTACCAGCGAAGGTTCCGGACCAACAAGTAGTGCAGAACAAGTAGGGGAAGTTACACCTATTGAGGCAGAGGAAGCTGCGATGCTGCTCACAGATTCCAAAGAAATTATGATTATTCCGGGATATGGTATGGCTGTTGCTCAAGCACAACATACGGTAAACGAAATAACCAAGGTATTAAAAGCAAAGAAAATTAATGTACGCTTTGGCATCCACCCTGTTGCCGGTCGTATGCCAGGACATATGAATGTCCTTCTTGCAGAAGCCAAGGTACCTTACGATATAGTCTATGAAATGGATGAAATTAATGAAGATTTTCCCAAGATAGATGTATCGATAGTGATCGGTGCAAATGATATTGTTAATCCATCTGCCCAGGATGAACCCAATAGTCCTATTGCTGGCATGCCGGTATTGGAAGTATGGAAAGGTACAACAACTATCGTATTGAAACGTGGTATGGCATCTGGGTATGCCGGCGTGGACAATCCTCTTTTCTATAAGGAAAACACCCGCATGCTGTTTGGTGATGCAAAAGACAGTCTGGATGCTGTCCTAAAAGCTATCAAAGCATAACTCTCCCCATATGACCGAAATCAACCTGCCCACATAGAGAATATGGTCAGGTTGATTTATCCAGTTTCAAATTTCAAAAATTTCTATACGTAATAGCGATGTTTGAAATCTTTATTACTATTATTTATGGATGTATCGTTGGTATTTCCCTGGGATTAACTGGCGGAGGTGGATCAATCTTTGCTATTCCTTTACTGGTCTACGGTCTTAATCTTTCAATGACAGACGCAGTATCTATCTCACTTATTGCCGTTGCTTTGACCGCCGCTGTCGGTGCCTGGTACTCCCATCGAGCCAAATTGCTAACCTGGCAACCTATCATTATGTTTTCCATTGGAGGGATTATTGGTGCGCCTATTGGGCTAATGTTTGCCAGACAATTTCTACAATCTACTCTGATAACTGGCTTTGCCATATTAACCTTCTTTGTTGGGTTAATCATGTGGCGAAAAACCTTTACCAAGCCTGAAGAATCCAGGGCAATTCGTGCTATTACCTCAAATGATGATAAGGAACCTATTTGTAAATTATCAGCAGATGGAAAATTAAGTTTTACCACCCCCTGTGCAGCCGTACTGATAATTGCCGGTCTACTCACTGGATTATTATCAGGCTTATTTGGGGTTGGCGGCGGATTTTTAATTGTCCCTGCACTAATGTCAGTCATTGAACTGGGGATACATCGTGCAGTTGCGGCCTCGCTAATGATAATCACTGCTATTGGGCTGTCTGGCTCAGCCAGTACGTTTGTTAAGGGAGAACTTCAATGGGAAATTCTTTTCCCATTTATAACAGGTAGCATAATTGGTATGTTGTTAGGTAGATTAATAGCAATAAAGATTGCTGGCCCCACATTGCAGAGAATATTTGCCAGCGCTATCCTAATCACCGGTATTAATATACTCGTATTTACCGTTATATTATAAGGAAATAAGCTTGATATTTAGGCAGCTATTCGATGTTGAAACATCAAGTTATACGTATCTTCTTGCCGCTCGATCTGGTGGTGAGGCTGTCATTATTGACCCCGTCTTAAATATGACCGATATCTATATCAAGTTGATTAATCAACTTAATGTGAAATTGGTTTTTGCCATGGATACACATACTCATGCAGATCATATAACTGCATTGGGCGCACTACGAGATAAAACCCAGTGCACTACCATAATGGGGCTTAAAACCAAGGCAGAATGTGTAAGCAGAGGTGTGGATGATGGCGAACTGATAGAAATTGATGGTCTTACCATTACGTCTGTTTTTACACCCGGGCATACGGATGAATCTTATAGTTTTGTAATGGATGACCGTGTCTTTACTGGTGACACCTTATTATATCGAAGTACTGGCCGGACAGATTTCCAAAATGGTGACCCCCATAAATCATGGAATTCAATCACAAATAAACTTTTTAATTTACCAGATGAAACATTGATTTATGCCACACATGATTATAAAGGTTGGACAGTATCTACAATAGGTGAAGAGAAAAAATATAATCCTCGTATCGCCGGAAAATCAGAAACAGAGTATGTACACATTATGAATAATCTGGACTTGCCTAATCCTAAATTAATGGACATAGCTGTCCCTGCTAATCTTGCCTGTGGAAAAACAGTATCGTAATGCAAGCAGATATCATTGGTGGTCTTGGCGGCGGCGTATTAATAGGTCTGGCTTCTATCCTGCTATTTGCAAGCAGTGGCCGCATCGCCGGGATATCAGGGATCATGGGTGGGCTCTATGGGAAATGGAATGATACGGAAAGGTTATGGCGCTTAATGTTTCTTGTGGGTTTAATCTGTGGTGCTGGCATCGTCTCACTTGCAAAGAACGGTCTTGAGATCCGGGTACAGTCAGATGGCATGATATTAGTTGCAGCGGGTTTACTGGTCGGTTTTGGCACGCGATTAGGTGGCGGATGCACATCAGGGCATGGTGTATGTGGCCTTGCAAGACGCTCAAAACGATCCGTATTTGCGACTTTAACATTCATTACCGTTGCCATGGTTACAGTGTTTATAATTAGACATATTCTCCAATGAAATTATATATCAGT
>JBNMOP010000131.1:0-7397 GCA_051275005.1 Gammaproteobacteria bacterium
AAATGAACGTAACAGAATGCGTGAAGCGCTGCCAACATTGCGAGCTGATTATGTCTGGATGCAGGCGCATGTTTTAGAGTTAAAGAAATTGATGAGTACAAATTCTAATGATATTGGCATCAATTCAATACCCTTGTCTCTCGCTTCAGTACAATTTGTTTTGGGAGAACTATCCTTGTCAGACAAGATTAGTGAGTTACGTCCCATAGATAACCAGAAAATTCGTTTAAACTTTTCCGAAATCAATTACTCTGAACTTGTCGATCTGATGTTCCAACTAGAGTCCAAAGCCGGGGCGCAGATATCTAACGCAGACTTTTCACTTATTGAAAATAACACGGGAATAGTGCAGGCGACATTGACCCTTACCCAGGGATAACCCCAGTGAGCCGAAACTGGTTGCGTCTGGCTATATTGGGAATTCCTGTATTTTTCATTACTATTCTTATGAATTTTCCGGCAGAGATAATAGCCGAACGGATTAAAGATAATTCCCTGCCAGGTTTAAATTGGCAATCCATGACTGGTTCAATATTTAATATAGAGATTGATGGTCTTTCCATTATTGTTGAGCAAGACAGAAAAATTTATCTGGATAGGCTTGTGCTACAAACATCTGCATTGCCGCTAATTACAGGAAGGATGCATATCGAGATATCAGCCCAGACTCAAAATAGTCAGGTAGCTGGAGAGCTTGAACTTAACTTTAGTCAGTGGCATTTAAATCAAATTAACGGCTTGATAAAACTGGATGATTTATATTTCCTGTTCCCTGAACTGTCTTTAATAGGTGCCCGTGGAGATATGGAAATTTCTGGAGGTGATCTGGCAGGACAATATAACGACCTACCTAATTCAGGTAATCTTGATGTACAAATAAAAAACATGAACCTTGAGATAGTTTCAACGAAAAGGGCCCTGGGTAATTATCAGCTAACAATCGAAAAAATTGATAATAATCAAATTCTCGGAAAGGTTGATATGCTGGATGGTGATAGTCAGCTATACATTATGGCCGACGCTATGCTGAACAAGGTAGATAAAATAATCCAGGTTCAAGGATCTGCCTGGATAGAAATGGATGCTGACGCACAGGTTAAAGAGCTATTGCCTTTGATTGGACGTATAGATAATGGTCGCGCACAAATAAACTGGAGTACCAGATTCTAACAATTTAAAAATTTATCCAGAAGTGTGTTGAAACCCCCATATTAGCTTCTTGCAATTTAGGACTGTGTCGCCGGTTAGTCAAAACCCAATAAATATAATTTTTCCTCCAATGATGGTTTTAAAATCCGTCATCATTCTGTCATTTAGTATTAATAAATCTGTAACAAAGTCCAAATACCATTACCGCGTGAATTTAACAATCTATCGACTAATACAAATCAATGCTGATTATTATCAGCAAATTCTTTCTGGATTTTAATTAAATAATCTTTTTTAACACAGACTCATGCTGAGTAAGGAAAAAATTCAATGAATAATACGCAGTTTTTCTGTTATCTACAGAGAACATTTAAAATAAAAAGTCAGCTAATGGTTCTGTGTATTATTCTATGTAATACATTTGCCGCAGGTGTCCTTGGGCAAGGTATTATCGAAGGTCAAATAACATCAGAACAAAATGGGGCGCCACTGGATCGTGTTCGAGTAACCATACCGGGGACAGGCTATGTTTCAAATACGGATGTTGAAGGTAAATACCGTATTGAGGTTCCCGCTGGCACATACAATCTTCGTGTAAATCGAGGTGGTTATGCGGTCCGCGATTTTCCCGACGTAATTATTGCTAACGGTCAGACAATTTCCCGTAACCTGGCATTGGAACAGGAAATTGAACAGCTCGTTGTATTTGGTCGTGCTTTGTTAGAAGGTACTACTGCCTCTACACTTAGTCTACAACGTGACGCCAAGTCCGTAGTAGAAGTCAGTGGTTCGGAAGAATTTTCTCGTTTGGGAGACAGTACTGCTGCCGATACACTGCAGCGTATCACGGGTCTGACTGTGGAAGATAACAAATTTGTCGTTATCCGTGGTCAACCAGTACGCTATACCTCTACACTTTTTAACGGTTCACAATTACCCAGTCTTGATCCAATCCAGCAGGTAACGCCACTCGATCTCTTTCCTTCAGGTGTTTTGTCCAGCATAGCAGTACAAAAGGCCTATACTGTTGATAGGTCAGGCTCTTTTGGTGCAGGCCAGGTGCAACTGAATTCCACAGGAATACCGAAAGTGGATTTCTTCGAAATCACCGCCTCCACTGGATTGAATAGCACCATGAACAAAGATGGGCTGGAGTTCAATACCGGTAATGATGTATGGGGAGGTATAGATTCTGTTCTGAAACTCCCTTCAGGTATTGCCGCAATTCAGGCCGCCGGCACTCCCTTGTTTACACTCCCTGTTACTCAACAAATTCAACTTGGCCAAAGTTTTTCCGGTCATCTGGCGCCACAAAATCTTTCCTATATGGGACCCGATGGTGGTTTCTCAATTGAGGCAGGAAAAAGAATTGATACCGTTGAGGGCCTGACGTTTGGGGCCAGTTTAAATTTTGATTACGGTCAAAATGCACGTGTTGAACTGGAAAAAAACAGGTTGCTGGAAATCGGAGGCGGTGGCGAGATTGGAATTCGCGATGAATACGATACCAGCCGCAGCAAGCTAAATACCAGTCTTAGTGGGTTGTTTGCTATGACAGGCGAGTGGTTTAATCATAAGTTAAAAAGCAATGCTTTCTGGGTCAGGGATGCCACAGAAAAGACAGTGATCGATGAAGGAATTTTTGTTCCAAGCGATCTCGAATTCTTACGACGTTTTTTGTTGGAGTACGAACAAAGAGAATTGTTAATGCAACAATTTACAGGTCAACATTATTTCGAATCAATATTGTTTGATTGGCGTGTCATGTATGCCAATGCCAAGCGTAACTTGCCTGATCGTAGGGAGTTTGCATTACAAAATACAGAGGATGATGGAACAGGAAACTGGTTTCTCGATAAAGATGCCACCGACCTGGTTCGCAGGTTTAATACCATCGATGAGGATACTTATAGCGGCGGCGTGGATTTGACATTTCCTTTACAGTCAACGGATGTTGAAGATTTAGGGTTAGATCTTAAGGTTGGATTTGAATATGACTTTCGTCAACGGACATCAGATCAACGTTCTTTTGGGTTTAATACTGACGGTTCAGAATTCAGGCCGATAGAAGAAATATTTTCTCCTGAGAATATTGGGGTGGATGTGAGCTTCACAGAGTTTGGTGGCACTTCCAATGATTATTCAAGTGAAGTTGAAATTATTGGTGGTTTTGCCCAGCTTGATATTGAAATGCTGGAGCGTTTTCGGATCGTAGGCGGCGTTCGTCTGGAAGATTCAGATTTCAAGGTAACCACTTTCCAGGCCGGTGGGGTGGCGGGTGTTGTAGGGAGTGAGTCAGGATTCGATGAGCAAAAGTTTCTGCCTAGCTTGGTGGGTAGTTATTCTGTTTCTGAGAATACCCAGATTCGTGCCGGGTTTACCCGCTCCTTATCCTATCCAGCAACGGTAGAGGTCGCTGACACAAATTTTGTCGACACCCAGACTGATGAGAGTTTTATAGGAAATCCAGAATTACGACTGACTACAATTGACAGCGCTGACCTCCGTTTTGAGTGGTATCCGTCTCGAGGTGAGGCGCTGACAGTTGGTGGATTTTATAAAGATTTTACTGACCCCATTGAACGTAGTTTTATAGCGCTTGCGGGAGGTTCAAAACTAATTTCCTTTGATAATGCTGATAAAGGAAAAGTCTATGGTCTTGAATTAAATACTTATTTTGGGCTTGATACGTTACTTGGTTATTTGCAGCAGGATTATGAATCCGATTGGATTTCTAATATTAATGTAGGGCTAAATTTCGCAATTCAGGACTCAGAGGTCAAGCAAGACCCTGCAACTACCAGTGCAACAAATCCACTCCGCAGAATGACGGGACAACCTGATAGTACTGCCAATTTTCAAATAGGGTATATCGGTCCGGAACATATATTTACTCTAAAGTTTGGCCGTGTTGGAAAAAGGCTAATCACTGCAGGTGTCGAAAATTTACCAGATGAGTTTTTGAGTCAGAGATATGACCTGGGATTTAAGTGGTCATGGTCACCAACAGCCTGGCCTATTTTGGAACCCATGACCATAAGCCTCGAAATTGAAAATCTTTTGGATGATGAATACGAACGTACTCAGGGTGATTTTGTAATTCGAACCTATAAAACCGGGATAACCGGAAAGTTGGGTCTGAAATATCGATTCGATAGTTTCTGATCAAGAAATATATTGGTCATTAAGCAGTAATAAAATATTCATATAGATTCAGTATCGTGAATATGTATCAAAAATAAAATTTACTTAATCTGAATTTAAAGGAGTCTGAAAAAAATGATTACCAGAATTGACAAGCTAATAACAGTAAGCTTGATTATGATTTTATTGACAGCATGCGGAGGTGGTACGGGTGGAGTTGGAACAGGGGATACTATTGTTACTGGAGATACTGCAACACCACAAGTACTAATTTCTGGCACATTCGTCGATTCCGCAGTTGGGGGTATTGACTATATAGGTCTACCGTCAGGTACCACAGGAATTACCAATGCAAACGGTACATGGGAAGTCGAAGATGGTGACGCAGTCACATTTAGAATCGGCAGCATTGACATTGGATCTGCAGTGGGTATTGCTGGAGGTGTTTTAACACCAGCTGATCTGGCCGGAGATCCCACCAATGCAGCATCTCCGCGGGCAATACGAATTGCGCGTCTGCTACAGTCTATTGATAATGATAGTGATTCTTCAAATGGTATTACCATTACCGATGCAACAAAGACTGTGATAAATACTGCAACTCAGGCGACAAGAGATAATATCACCGCTGCATTACTCTCGGGTTCGAGTTTCGATACCGTCGTGGGAGGATTTATTGATGAACTCACAGCAAATAATCTCGTTCCACGAGTTGAAGGTGATCTGGTCAGCGCGGTTGATGCAGAAGCGGAATTACTTGCTGCCATTAATGCGGCGACTGGTGGCGGAGGTACAGGTTCCAGTAGTTCAATCACTGCAGCTGTAACAGGTAATTGTCCTATTGGTGTTCTGGCTGATGCAAAAAAGATTGTCTTCGGACAGAATTTTCCGGTTTGCGTATTGTTTGACCAGTTAGGCGTATTTTCTATTACTAATGATGTGACTCTGACCAATGATCATATTTATGTATTGGCTACCTCAGTAAATGTTGGAGATGGGGACCTTGAGGGCGGGCCATCAGGCAGTAAAAATGCGGTGCTGACTATTGAACCTGGAACACAAATTATGGGTGCTGGCGGTGCTCAAATTGTTTTGGTCGTCACACGAGGTTCTCGTATTAATGCCGTTGGTACGCCTGACTTACCTATCATCATGGGGTCCGTGTTAATAGAGCAAAATGGCGCCACATCCACTCTTACCATATCCGGTAATGTGGAAGACCTCACGAGTCGAGGACAATGGGGTGGTCTGGTACTTAGTGGATTTGGAGAAAATAATAAATGTACTGGTGATTCTGCCACGAGTACTGAGGTTGCTACCGAAGCAGCGCCGGATGGGGTAACCCGGTTTTTTGGCTGCAACAACAATGCAGACAACAGTGGTTCAGTTCAATATGTTCTAATTGCTGAATCAGGTCTTGAGTTTCGGCCGGATCAGGAAGTACAAGGATTGACCCTGGAAGCAGTTGGTTCCGGCACAAAGCTTAACTTTCTCCAGATTATTGGCTCAGATGATGATGGTATCGAATGGTTTGGTGGTGCTGTTAGTATCTCAAATTTGGTGATAAATGGTCAGGAAGATGACGGTATCGATTTTGACGAGGGCATTCAGGCCACCGTACAAAAAGTCTTGATAATCACAGGTGCGACTAAAGGTGATGAGGGTATAGAAGCAGATAATGCCGGACCTGGTGATGATGCTAACCCAAAGAGCCAGGTGAACTTTGTAAACGTTACTTTACTTGGTAATGTCGGTAGTCAGGATCCTTCTGGTGCAAACTTTAAGGATGGGTTTGGCGGTAATATGATTCGTTCGGCAATAGTCGATATAAGCGACAGCGCTGGTTGGGATGATTGCATGGATTTGGATGATCAAGTTGACACCTTCACCGCATTCCGTGATGTAGTGGTAAAATGTGCAAACGGAGATCAAGGTTCCCGTGGATGGGGTATAAGAAATGATGGAGATGGATTCGAAAATGCTATCGCAGACGGTGGTAATGACGAATCCGGGTCAGCAATAAGCTCAGATCGTCGAGATTTCACGGTATTTGCAGGACCTATTAATTCGAGTACATTAGCAATTGACCCAGGCGTAGCGCCTGATAATCCTGCTGCATTACCTGCAGCAGTAAATGATACTGCAATTGGAAATTATTTCGGAGCCATAGACCCCAGTTCCGGGAATCCCGATAATGATCCTAACAACAATGGCGGGGGCGGTGGTCCTTTCTGGGATGGCTGGACCTACCGGAATACAAATGTTGAAGGTAATCTCCCAGGTGCTAATTTCCATCCCCTACAGGCAGAGATTCAAGCACAGTAAACTAATAATTTTAAATGATATAAATAACGCCACTTTCGGGTGGCGTTATTTTGTTCAAAATAAATTTATATTTATCACATTTTGATTGTTACTTTCTAGCATAAGCTTATTGCAGGAGTTTAGATTCCAATGGTTCTGGTTAGCTGCACACCAATTAATGCTGAACCAAAATTGTCACGTCCCTGCTGAAATGTGAATTCACGGTCTCGCAACACGAAGAATTAAAGGGGACAGATTCTGACAGATCCCCACGAATTTACTCATTGCCATTGTTTTAACATATCTTGTTGGATCAGTAGAATAGCCTGTCTCAGTTCAGTCTGTGTAAATGAGAATCGTCTTTCCGATATTATCAAACAACCCAAGTAGAACAAGGACAATACGCGGTACTGCCTGACTGTGGTTGCCTGATAGTGATAGTGCCATTGGTTCTCTTCAGCTAATCGGCCAATTAACCAAACGGCCAGTGTCGCCAGCATACCGACCAGAAGTAAATTCGCCAACCGCTCCGATGAACGTGAGCGGATCTCCGTCAATGCAAAGCCAGTCCGCTGGTTCTTCGGTGAATTAAAGGGGACAGATTTATTTATTAGAAATTTTGGCAACCGTTCTTCCCATAAAATAAATCCGTCCCCTTTAATTCAACAGAATAGTTCTTTATCTGCCGCGAGATTGGGAGCTGCTATGTCTATGAATCTATTTCGCTGCGCTCATATTTTAGCCAACTGAATTTTGCCTGTTATTAAGGCCGTTATGTTCCAACCAGATTTTGGTATGAA
>JBNMOP010000132.1:0-7375 GCA_051275005.1 Gammaproteobacteria bacterium
AGAATAAAAATAATTATTATAATTATTTTTATTCTCTGGTGGGAGCAGATTAGGTGGATTAATGAAGCAGGGCTCAACACCAATGTGTGCTGTGGTAATGTCTCTGGCTTGACGATCATGTTCATTGGCAAAGCGTTCAATATATTTTTTAGTTTCGTCTGAATTTGCAATAATATGAGGATTCAGAGTTAACAAGCGTTTCATCCAGGTTATTTGTTCTTGTTGATTCACCGGTAGAAAATACTCAGAGTAATAAATTATTATTAAATCATGAATAAACACACAATAATCCAAGTTAGCAATATGTTTGATATGCTCTAATGCATCAAATGGGAATCCACGATTATAGGCAGTATAAATATATAAATAATTGTGATTATTTTTTAGACTAATTTTATCTAACAAATACTCTGAAGATTTTCTCCGAGTTGCAATAAATCTACAGGCATCATATATACTTTTTGTATGCTGAAAAACTCCGATAAACTGACCAATTTTTAATAATAATAGGGCAGGATACTTTGAAAGACTCGCAACCAGCGCATACCATATTTTAAGCACATGGGGTAGATTTTTGACCCAGCTGAATTCCACGCCAAAAATTTCAGTTAATTCCTGGTTTAATAAGAAATTAAACCGATCATGGAAGGGCATGGAGAAAAAAGTATCTAAATCTGGATCCCACATGCCGTGGTATTTCATCCTGAATTCCAGGTTAGACTGTGATTTAGATACGTCAGTTTGATTTTCAACTACACCCAGTTCCCAGTTACTCAGGAGGTGATTGACCAAAGCTTCAGCCTCATCGTGATTTATGATGAGTAATTTATTTCCATGTTGTTTTACAAAAGTGGTATCTGATTTATTGTGGCAAAGAAAGTAGTGTGCATAACGCAGGTCAACCCTGACGGTTCCTGATGGTGTTTCTGATACCTGCTGATAGATTAAGCAGGTCAAATCATAGATGTATTTCTTCCTCATAATTATAGTGAACTTCCTTGACTGAATACTTTATGTTGAGAGATTATTTGAGGAGATTATACCGCTTTTTAGGATATATTATTCTCGTTTGTTAATTATATAATTATCACTATCCCATGGATGGATAAGCCTGGGAGGGTGAGCAAGGGAAAAATCCTCATCAGTAATGGTAAGATTGGGATTATAAAAGGGGTCTCGTTCCAGGACATGTTTCCATTTATTACGCATAAACATATACTCTGCATTCCACCTGTGAATATTTTCCTTTGAAAGATCTGAACCTCGAGATGCAGATTCCAAATGATAGAGTTCTGCAAAGGGTGTCCATATGACTTTTAATCCAAGCGCCTTGACCTTGAGACTGAAATCGACATCGTTAAAGGCAATACGGACATTGACAGCATCCAGCCCATCTACCTTTTTATAGACAGATTTCTTGGTTAATAGGCATGCAGCAGTTACACAGGATAATTCCTGGCAGAGTACTAATCTGTCGTCATAACCTCTAGCATATCCAGGTTCATACCTGAAGTTATGTCCTGCGACCCCACCAAGACCAATAATTACACCGGCATGTTGAATAGTGTCATTTTCATACAGTAGTTTGGCACCTACTACACCCACATCTGCCCTGATTATATGCCCCATCATTTCATCTAACCAGTTTGGTTCTATGACCGAGATATCATTATTGATTAGACCAATATATTCACCGTTAGAATTTTCTACTGCAATGTTATTTAACTCTGAAAAATTAAATTCAGAATCTTGCCTCAGAACCTTAATACGTCCATTTTTAATAATTGAATTTAGATAAGATAAAGTAGCCTCTTCGATGCTGCCATTATCAATGATAATAATTTCTATATTTTTGTATGCAGTTTTTTCAAGCAATCCGTGGATGCAGTTAGATAAGAGGGCTACTCTATCTCGGGTGAGGACGATTAAACTAATCAAGGGTTGAGGATTTGGCACGTCGCGTTTAATCCAAATGCCTGCCTTTACGAGACTGGCAGTTGCCAGTTGCTTTGTACGTTGAAGATGGACTTTTAAAGCATCAATATCATGTTGCAAGTTTATATCCGATTCACCCTTACTATCGTAGTCCAGTTTTCGATGATGAAGTAAAACATAAGGGATATGTGAAACCTCCAAACTATCAAGTTTTCTCTCAGTTAATAAAAGATGTAATTGAGAGGATTGTATGAATGGATTGGTAACACCGGCATTTATTGCAGTCATTAAACATTCAGACTGATAGCATACGAGGTATTGTAGGTAATTTTTTCCCAGGAAGAAATCATAATTCCAGTCCGGTTTAAAACAGGGCTCAAACATTTTGCCATACTGATTAATATGATCATAATCCGAGTAAATCAGCTTTAATTGATTATTCTTTTGAATATAGCAGGCGTATAAATAGAGGGCGTGTTCTGACAATAGGTCTTGGTATTCTATAAATATTGCATATTGACCTTTAGATTGTTTAAGTGCCTCAGGTATATTATCTAAAATTTTCGCACTTTCATTATTAATGAGGATTCGTATTCGTTTATCATAACGCTCATATTTATTCAGAACTGATGTAACATGTGTATCAGGTGGTTGTTTGCACGTCACTAACAATTCCCACTGAGGATAAAGTTGTAAAATAAGTGATTTAATACACAGATCCAGTAATTCAGGATGTTGATTATCTATATTTATAACAACACTGAATAACGGCGGATTAATAAATGCGTCGATATGTTTATTTATCGCGTTCTTATCTTCAGAAGATAAATGTGAATATAATCTATTCCAGGTTGAATAAGATGACTTTTCTGAGCGAGGTCGTCGCACACCCGGTAATTTTCTAATAAATAATGCATGAAGGATCTCATTCATCCCATAGTTGAATTTCGTATTTAGGTACCATGCAGCGTGGAAGAAATTAGTTTCCTTTATAGCGATATCATTTAGGTTGAGCTCTGTCTCTTTTGACACAAATTCTAATTTCAGTGATGTACAATGGGGTGGTAGTTCGATCAGAATTTCCTGGTCCATCAGGTTTTTGTTATAGGGCAGGGGAATGGTGTATTCGGACGTATATCCTACGCCAGGGTCGATATAAAGGTAAGGTTCAAGGTTTTCATCTGTTGCTGTAACGGAATATCTGAACAAAACCAAACCGCGTGGAAAAATATTGCTGTCTTCAGGGATAAGTTTAAGAAGATAACTATGTTCCTGATAATCACTTTTAAGAGGGTTGCTTTCGGTAATAGAAGTATCAGAAATCTTTAACTTACATTGTTTTCCCAAAATAATTCGGATTAATCTTCGTATCCAATAGACAAGAAAACTTAGTGGCAATAAAAAGATTAAAAAGATATTTTTTATTAATTTTTCTACTACTTTAGTGGTCTCAATAGGTTGAATTCCAGTCTTTTTGTTGTTTGTTGTCGGATTTGATTGAATAAAATCAATGTAATCATTTTGTTGTTTTATGGTATTGCATAGATATTTAATCTGGTTTATTTCACCCGAGTATAAGTATTTAACGTTATCAATGGTAAAACTCCATATCCAGGACCAACTTGATTTTAACCAATGACTGGTATTATCAATATATTCCCTACGAAAGGTTTGAATTCTTAGTTGTAAATACTTGTAGTCCATTATCAATTAATAGAAGTTAAATTATAAATGCTTAAGGGTAGACGTTGTGTTGTGTTTCTATCACGATACAATAAAACGATAGGTTCAGAATTAAGATTGTATAAGGTTACTTCAGGTGGGCAGCTAATACCATTATTCTGTTGAATTACCTGGTAATTTTACTAGGTAATTTGCATGACACTCAGTATATAATCTAAACCTCAGGGATAATATTTCCCCATTAATTTTATACATAAAATTCAATGCTAATATGGTCAAATTGACCAATATGAATATCAACGAAATAGAATGAGAATTTGTTTGATTTTTTTTAAAAAAAATATATCACAAGTAGAAAGTTCGGGACTCCTTTTTTTACACATTCCTAAAACAGCAGGGACTAGTTTCAGGGTGGCAGCAGATAACTCCGAACGAGGCTTGAAGATTTATGCTGATTATGGCAATCGACCGAGTTCTTCTAGATTAATCAGAAAATGTTATAAGGACAAGGATTTCAGTCCAGTTGCGACTATCAGCAATCAGAGGACTATCCTGGTCGGTCATTTTTTCTTAAGGAGATATGCCCGTCATTACCCAGTCCAAAATGTTATTTCTTTTGTCAGAGAACCTGTGCAACGGGTGTTGTCTCATTACCATTATATGATTCGTACTGATCGATACAAAGGCAGTCTCGAGTCTTTTATTAAAGATTCGAAGTATCAGAATGTTCAGAGCCGTCCCTTTAGTAAGTTTCCAATTGAAGCGATTGGCTTTATAGGATTAACTGAAAAATACAATGAAAGTCTTGAATTGATTAATACTATATATGCTCTGAATATACCTGTAAAAAATTTAAATAAAAATAAAGAAAAACCAGATGAACCTTATGATGCGAGCCAGAATATAATTGGGTTAATTAAAGAGCAAAATCAAGCCGACATGCAATTATACGAAAAGGTGTGTCAATTATTTTTGACTAGACAGCAAGTGGAGACAGGCAGATCTTCATATATATTCGGAAAAATTGACGTTATGAATGATAAGGAGATAAGTGGTTGGGCATTTGATCCAGGTTCATCAGAACCAGTAAAATTGAATCTTCATCTAAATAATAATGTCGTTACACAACTTAATGCTGATACATTGCGCTCTGACTTAAAAAAGATGAATGTCCCTAGAAATGCTAAAGTAGGATTTAGTTATTTGTTTAATAATAACCTGGCGTTATCAGGCAACCTCGAAGTGCGAGTTGCAGACAGTAATCAGTTGATTACAATTTAATTATTTTATATCCATACTTGCTGTTAGTTCGTTTGATGTATTCAGGATTATTTAATAAGTTCATCTGTTAGTTGCATTAATTTTTGGTAATCCAGCAACATCTTTCTTAGTGCTGAGCGCCAGTTTTCATTTTTTACTCTCCATATTTTATTTGTTTGAGAAATGTCCAGTACGCTATAAGCGGGACGTTTCGCAGGGGTAGGGAATTGTGACGTAGTAATTGGGATAATATTTATTTGTTTATCGATAATATTTAGTGCATTTGCTTCTTCGTATATTGCTACAGCAAAATCATACCAACTAGTAACGCCTGAATCAGACCAATGATATATTCCCGCGTGGGTATTGTTTGTGACCATTGCCCATATCGTAAGAGCCAGATTTTTTGACCAGGTCGGTGCACCTATTTGGTCAACAACTACACGTAATTCATCTCTTTCTTTCATCAAATTTAACATTGTTTTTACAAAATTACGGCCAGTTACTGAATAAACCCATGAGGTTCTAATTATGATGGAATTTGCAGCATAGGTTAGTCTAATTCGATTTTCGCCTTCAGCTTTGCTATGACCGTAGACTGAGATAGGGTTGGTTGAATCATCGGGCATATAAGGCGTTGATTGAGACCCATCAAATACAAAATCCGTTGATAAGTGGATTAATCGGGCTGCTACTTCTTTTGCACAAATTGCAAGGTATTCAGCCCCTGTTGAATTGACTGAATAAGCTATTTCTGACTCATTCTCTGCTCTGTCTACAGCGGTGTATGCAGCGGTATTGATTATATAGTCAGGGCAAATCTCGCCTATTCTTTCGGATAACGCTTCTTTGAAAGTAATATCCAGTTCATGGTGCCCAAAGGCAAAGAGCTCAATTCCCTTCGGGACTGATTTAATAAGGTCCTTTCCAACCTGCCCATCTTTACCTGTAATTAGTACCTTCAATGGCTATTCCATAGTCAATTTAATTTTTAACTAGATTCCAGACATACATATTCAGGAAAAATAGTCATCTTCATTTCCGCATTCAAGGGCACTTGTGCCCACGGGTATAATCTCCGGCGGGAACCCAATAAAATACACCTCCGACATTACCGAACAAATATTCCCATAACTAGTAAATATCAAGAAAAAATATCTGTCTCTCTCAATGAGTTTCCATAACAGTCTTTGTATAGATTAAAAATAAACGTCGTCCGTCAAAATATTCGCTACTGTCATACTGGCGAACGCCAGTATCCTAATAATATTAGGTACCGCTATAAGGATAGGCACTATTAAACAACTATGGAAAAACCTCTGCCTCATTTATTGATTTACCATTTTGATCTTTCTCCGACAATATTGGCTCTGTCCCTTCATCTAATGGCCAGTTAATCCCCACAGATAGATCATTCCAAAGTAGTGCACGCTCATACTCTGGGGCGTAATAATCAGTACATTTATAACACACATCAGCGTAGTCGCTGGTAACGAGAAACCCATGGGCAAACCCCGGTGGGCACCAGAGCATATTCATATTCTCTTCTGACAGGGAATGTCCGTACCATTGCCCAAATGTATTGGAAGTTTTACGCAGATCTACCACAACATCATAAATCCAACCTTCCGTTACCCGAATTAATTTCCCTTGAGATTGTTGGACCTGGTAATGCAGACCCCTTAAGGTGTTTTTTGAGGACCGACTATGATTATCCTGAACAAATTTTGTATCGATTCCCCCATCGGTAAACTTTTGCCGATGCCATGTTTCAAGAAAAAAACCACGCTCATCTCTGAAAACATCAGGTTCAATAACAATTACACCAGGCAGGGGAGTTTGGATAAATTTCATTTCTTGCAACTTAATCTAGTCATTCCTTGGGCGTCGAAGATGAATCACAAGATATAGTAAATAATCTTAATTCCGTCATTCCCGCGAAGGTGGGAATTAAGTAATTATTAATATGTATCACTTCTCAACCAATCTTCTCAAATACTCCCCATAATCTGAAGAATTCAATTCCATTGCTAACCTCAGCAGCTGCTCATCATTAATATATTTCAACCGCCATGCTATTTCTTCGGGACAACAGATCTTGATTCCCTGGCGTTTTTCTAAAACGCGAACGTATTCAGTCGCGTCAACCATACTGTCATGGGTTCCTGTGTCTAACCACGCTGTGCCGCGCCCTAGAAATTCAACACGTAATTTAGCAGCATCTAGATAATGCTTGTTTATATCTGTAATTTCTAATTCACCTCGTGAAGAGGGTTTAATTGATTTTGCGACACTAACAACATCAGTGTCGTAATAATATAATCCAGTTACGGCAAAATTTGATTTTGGTTTGGCAGGTTTTTCTTCAATAGAGATAACCTTACCATTCTTGTCAAAATCGACAACTCCATAGCGCATCGGGTCAGAGACTTCATAGCCAAAAATTGTCGCACCTATTTCCTGTTCATATGCAGTTTTAAGTGATGTATCTAAATCA
>JBNMOP010000133.1:0-7338 GCA_051275005.1 Gammaproteobacteria bacterium
AGATTTTAATGTTTCTGATACAACATCGTGGGCGGTTAAACCGGAAAATCTCGCTTGTGAATCAAGCATCAATCTGTGTGCTATGACAGGATGCGCAAGTTCCTGTATATGATCCGGCGTTATAAAATCCATTCCATCAAATAATGCCAATGCTTGAGCTGACTTCATTAGTGTTATTGATGCCCTTGGGCTTGCACCATTCAGCACACCATGGGTATTACGAGTACTGCGAATGATGGTAACAATGTAATTTTTAATTTCAGGACTAACACGAATTCCAGAGATCTTATGTCTTAGCTCGACTATATCGTCCTTGCTGACACAGGCTTTGATGGAGTTTATAGGGTGTGAAATATTCTGCTCTGTTAGAATTTCAATTTCCTGTTCCTGACTGACGTAACCCAATTCAAATCGCATAGCAAACCTGTCCATTTGTGCTTCAGGTAACGGATAGGTTCCATGATATTCGATAGGATTTTGTGTAGCGATTACAAAAAAGAGGTCGTCCAGGGTATATCTAACGCCATCAACACTTACCTGTGATTCACCCATTGCCTCTAATAAAGCAGATTGTGTACGTGGTGAGGCGCGATTTATTTCATCTGCCAACATAATGTTAGTAAATATCGGACCACGGTGAAAATGAAAATCGTGATCACGTTGGTCAAATATAGATACACCCAGGATATCTGTAGGTAATAAGTCCGGGGTAAATTGTACGCGGTGATATTCAGCATCAATGGACTTGGCCAGGGCCTTGGCCATAGTTGTTTTCCCCGTCCCAGGAACATCTTCTAGCAGTACATGTCCACCACTTATAAATGCAGACAGCAAAAGACGGATAGCTTTATTCTGACCTTTAATGACAGTAGAAATATTATTTGAAATTGCTTGAATTATATCCTGTGTTTGCATCTCGATTCCTATCTGATTGAGTACATTCAATATCACCTATGTGGTATATATATGTACATCGATTAAAAGTAAGCTTATAACTTAAATTTCCATTTACAGGAGACATTATGATTGAAAGTAAAGCAACTACACAATATCCAATCAGTGAACAATTAGCCAAAAGATGGAGTGGTCGGGCATATGACCCAAATAAAAACCTGGATCGTAAACAGATTGTAACATTACTGGAAGCGGCAAGATGGGCGCCCTCTTGTTTTGGTGATGAGCCATGGCGTTTTATTATTTGTGATAAAACCAGCAATGAAACAGCCTGGCAAAAGGCACTCGATTGTTTAGCTGAAGGGAATCGTAGTTGGGCAATTAATGCACCCCTATTGAATATCATCATTGCAAATACATTGTTTGGTCACAATGACAAACCAAATAAATGGTGCAATTATGATACTGGTGCTGCGGCACTAAGCTTATGTGTTCAGGCAACGGATATGGGTTTGATGACGCATCAAATGGGTGGCTTTGACCCTGACAAGGCCAGTGAGTTATTTTCTATACCCGAACAATTTATTCCTATCGCTATGATGACAGTTGGCTACCAGCTTGCCATTGATGATATGACAGATGAAATAAAAGAAAGAGAACTGGCGCAGCGAAAGCGTAAGCCACTAGGTGAGTGTTTTTTTGAAGGTGAATGGGGTAAGGGCGTAGTGTGAGGAGTTAGGAGTTAGGGGTGAGGTGGATAGGAATAGACAGGATTAACAGGATGTTTTCAAGATAAAACAGGATATAAAAAAATTTAATAGACAGGATTAACAAGATTAAAATAAATATTAAAAATATGTTAAATCAATAATAGGTTACATTTTTTCTGTTATTAAATTGAAATTAACTAAAACATAATCATGTAAATCTTGTTAATCCTGTCAATTATTTATTGTAAAAATTTCCACAATAGTTGTAATTGGCAAGATTGAATTTGTAATCACAAAACAATTATTAGTTCTTTATCCTGTTAATCTTGTCTATTATAATCATTAATTTACTTATCTTCAGACCGCATAAACTTGATTATATTTCTGCGGTCATGTTTGTCCGGTCTGCCAACGCTACGAGGTACCGTGGCATTGTTAATTTTTAATTGCGAAGACAAAAGTTGTCGTTGTTTGATGCTTTCGTCATCTTCCTGATATAAAAGTGATGCTTCGTTAGCTGCGCGTCGATGTGTGGTTAATGACAAGACGGTGATAATATGGACATAAGGTCCTTGTTTGATAGCGTATATCTCTCCGGGATTGACTGAACGAGATGGTTTTACCCGAGTATCATTATGTTTAATCTTGCCAGATTTAATTGCTTCTAAGGCAAGTTTTCGGGTTTTAAAGAATCGACTGCACCATAGCCATTTGTCCAGACGCATAGATAGTAGCTCTTTTTTCTGTTCTTTTATCATAACTGTGTTTTATCATATCAACGTTTTATGATTGAATGCGCATATGTAGAAAAATCTACGGGAGTTTACATGGTTACAGATAATGAGGTAGAACCAGTATCGCTAAATATTGCCGTTTTGGTCGTATCAGATTCTCGAAATGAAAAGACTGATAAATCAGGTCCATTGTTGCAGGAAAGGATCGAATCAGCAGGTCATAGTGTAATAGAAAAAAAGATCGTTGAAGATGATATATATCAAATCCGATCTGCGGTTGCCGGATGGTGTGCAGATCAAGATGTAGATGTTGTGCTAACCACTGGCGGCACAGGTGTTACGGGTAGAGATGGAACACCAGAGGCTATATCCTGTTTATTGGATAAAATAATTGATGGATTTGGTGAGGTATTCAGGTCTATTTCATTCGATGAAATCGGGACTTCTAGCCTACAATCGCGTGCAATGGCAGGCGTAGCCAATGGGACGTATGTTTTTGTTTTACCCGGCTCATCTGGGGCATGTGCTACGGCCTGGGATAAACTAATCAGTTTACAACTGGATAGTCGTACCAAACCGTGTAATCTGGTTGAATTAATGCCAAGATTGAAAGAGAAATAACAAATCTAAATAAAAATGATTCGATTGTTAAAAATTAAGATAGTCATGAGTGTTTTGTTACTGTGTGTAACTTGCGTTGTAAACAGTGAAACATTTGAATTGACTGATGATAACTCTGTTGTAGGCGATATATCATTTACCTATTCTACTATCGAACAAACTCTGCCCGATATTGCCCGTGAACATGACCTAGGCTATCACGAGATTAAACGGGCCAATCCGAATGTCGATACATGGTTGCCTGGAGAAAATCAAAAAATCGTTTTACCGAATCAGTATGTCTTACCTTTTGTTCCCCATGAGGGAATTGTTGTCAATATTCCAGAAATGCGACTTTATTATTTTCCAAAGTCAAAGGATGGGGCGGCACAACAAGTAATTACTTATCCTATAGGTATAGGAAGGGAAGGTTGGGCCACACCTTATGTCAGCACTAAAATAATACAGAAAAAGAAAAATCCATCCTGGTATCCACCGGATTCCATCCGTAAACATTATGCTGAGGAAGGTACGATTCTCCCCAAAATAGTTGAAGCAGGTCCAGACAATCCGCTGGGAGAATTTGCTATGCGTCTTGGCTTACCCGCTTATCTAATTCATGGTACAAATCGACCTTATGGTGTTGGTATGCGTGTCAGCTCAGGATGTATTCGTCTTTATCCTGAAGATATCGAGTCTTTATTCGGTATGGTTTCACTAAATACAAAGGTAAGGATCGTAAATCAACCGTATAAGATTGGTATTCAAGGAGAATCAATCTATCTGGAAGCTAATCCCTTTCTTGATGAGGATGCAGAAATGTTTGACGGCAACCTCACAAGCGTTGTTAAAATGTTGGTAAATCTACCTGAGCACATGAAGTACGATGTAGATTGGGACCTGGCAAAGACCATTATCAATGAACGAAAAGGGATACCACAACAAATAGGTAAAATATTACTCGTAGATAATCAGATGGCTACTAATGCTTTAAATAAAGAAAGTGATATTGTTACTGAAAAGCTTGACCTGAAGTTGGAAACTGGAATTTCAATTCAACAATAACATTAAACTTTAGTCAAAAAAAACCCGTGATTTCTCACGGGTTTTTTACGATTCCTTTAGAACAATTATTTTTGCATTGCTTGCTCAAAAGCGCGATCAATTTTACTGGTATTGGCATCACAACATGCCTTTGCAGCATTTGCAGCACTCTGTGCAGATCTTGCTGCATCAAGCGCTTGATTTGCAGTAGAAAGAGCACTACTTGCTTGTGAAGCAGCATTGTTTGCAGTCGATTGAGCACTGTTAGCTATTGATCGAACTTCATCAAGTTGCTGTTGAGTAGCACAACCACTAGCTAAAGCCAGTGCCATAGCAAGAATTGTGACTTTAATTGGTGTTATTTTCATCTAAAAATCTCCTGTGACATGGTATCTAGTGTTCGGGCATTCCCCCAGTTCTTGTGCGCGCAATAATGACGTATTTATACTCATTTATCAATGATTTTAATAAATAATATTGTGAATAGCGTCAAATTTTTTATAAATTGTTCCAGCATGCATGATTAAAATACACCGTAAATTAGTCAGAGTGGAATGGCATAGGTCGACCTGAAAACTGCGTTTTCAGAAACTCCATCTGATCCATGAGGATACGCCTATTGGATAATGCCAGAAATTCAGCCCAATTTGGTATATAAGGTATCGCTAGAAGCGGCATTTTTGCCAATTCTGGTGAACGATTTCCTTTCCTGGTATTACATTGTCGACAGGCAGTTACCACATTGGACCAGCGATCAATACCCCCTTTAGATAATGGGATTACGTGGTCTCGCGTCAACTTATATTCATGGTACTCACCACCGCAATACATACAAAGGTGTGCATCACGCAGGAATAATTCTCGATTGGTAAGTGGAGGTATAGTACGAAGCACATGTTTATGACCACTGGAACGTTTTACAGCGATAATTGAATTTACTTCAACCAGAGAACGTCTTCCAGACATCCTAGAGACCCCGCCGTGAAAGGTAAATTCATGGTTACCTGTAGTCCACGCGACCATATCCCTGCAGTATAGATTCACTGCATCTTGCCATGACATCCAAGTTATAGGCATGCCAGAGATATCAAGTCGCAATATCAAGTGATTCATTTTAAATTCTCTAGTTGCTTAAACCCACTTTATTGTCCAGAGTATCTGTTTTAAAACAGATACGTCTGAGCATACCATCTTTATTAGAAAGTCATGTAAAAATCAAGTTAATACGTAGAGAACCTCATTAAAATTTTATGAAAGAGCTGGATGAATTGTTAAATATTATGGCCACACTGCGTGATCCCGTGGCTGGATGCCCGTGGGATCGGGAGCAGAATAATGCAACCATTCTGCCGTATACCATTGAAGAAGTGTATGAACTTGCCGAGGCGATCCAGGATGAAAACAACGATGCAATACGTGATGAATTGGGTGATTTGTTATTTCAAATCGTATTTTATTGCCAGATGTCTACCGAACAGGGTGGATTTGCATTCACTGACATTGTTAAAAACATAAACGATAAAATGATTCGCAGACATCCTCATGTATTTGGTGATGAGAAGATAGACAACTCAAAAGAACAGTCTCTATCCTGGGAAAGAATTAAAATTCAGGAACGTCAACAATCCTCAGACGAAAATAATAGTCTATTGGAAAGTGTAAGTTCGGCACTACCAGCATTGATACATTCGTTAAAACTTCAAAAGAAAGCCGCAACAGTCGGGTTTGATTGGGACAGCCCTGGCCCCGTATTAGATAAAATTGAAGAGGAAATTGCAGAGGTTCGTAATGAAATTTCTGATCATATCGATCATGAAAAAATGATGGAGGAGATTGGAGACGTATTATTTGCCTGCGTCAATTTTGCTCGACACATGAAAGTGGATCCCGAATACGCATTAATGGGCGCAAATCGTAAATTTCGATCTCGCTTTGGATATATCGAATCGCAACTGAATGAAAAAGGCAAATCCCTGGATGATGCCAGTCTTGAAGAGATGGAAGCATTGTGGGAGGAAGCTAAAAAGAAATAGACAGGATGAACAGGATTTCTTCAAGATAAAACAGGGTGTAAAAAATTTTAATAGACAGGATTAACAAGATTAACAAAATTTTTTAGGGATGGTAAGGAATGACATCGCAGCTTACTTCGTCATTCCCGGCATTCGGAGCATGCCCCAGCGAAGGCGGAAGGGAATCTAAACATAGTTTAAATTTGATAATACTTGATAACTTACTGGATTCCGGATAATTCCTTCGGAATTTTCAGAATGACGATCCTATAAAAATTTGTATTCAACTTCCCTGTTCTTAAATAGCAATTCACTAAACAGTAATCATGTAAATCTTGTTAATCCTGTCAATTATCTTATTTAAAAAATTTTCACGATAGTTGTAATTGGCAAGATTGATTTAATAAACACAAAACTAATATTAGTTTTTTATCCTGTCTATTATATTTTTATCTCACTTCGTGTGAGAGAGCATCGCATAGGCAGAGTGATTATGTATGGACTCAAAATTTTCAGACTCAACTGTATAGGAAGTAATTCTGTCGTCCTTATTTAATTCTATGGCCACATCTCTCACCATGTCTTCAACAAACTTTGGATTATCATAGGCTCTTTCTGTTACATATTTTTCATCCGGTCTTTTTAGCAAACCATAGAGTTCGCAAGAGGCCACACCTTCTACCAGATCAATCAGTTCTTCTATCCAGACAAACTCCTGTGTATCCACTGTTAGGGTGACATGTGAGCGTTGGTTATGGGCACCGCGATCAGAGATATCTCTGGAACATGGACAGAGGGAAGTCACTGGTACAGTTACTTTTACCTGAATTGACGGTGTGCCATCGTGAATCTCACCGTTAAAGGTGACTACATAGTCCATCAGGCTTTTGACGCCGGAAATTGGTGCGGATTTGTTAATGAAATATGGGAATGTCATTTCAATATGACCTGATTCGGCCTCCAGGGTTTCTATCATTTCTATCAATATTTTCTTAAACGTTTTAATGGTAATTCCGTACTCATGTTTGTTTAGAATTTCCACGAAACGAGACATATGCGTCCCTTTGAAATTATGCGGCAGACTCACATACATATTAAAGTTGGCGACGGTATGTTGTTCGCCACCGATCCTGTCACTTACCACAACAGGATGTCGAATATCCTTAATCCCCACTTTATCTATAGGGATCTGTCGGACATCTGCACTGCTTTGAACATCGGGTATTTCGTCCGTGATAGTGGGGACTGATTGGTTCATTATTTCATTATTGTCCATATATTTAGAGTTGTAATAAATGCTCAATATTTTAGTGGGCTTTGATTGAGATTACCACCTCGTTTGAG
>JBNMOP010000134.1:0-7152 GCA_051275005.1 Gammaproteobacteria bacterium
AAAAACCAAATACTTATCTATATGTCTGATATTTTTTCCACTATATTTTTTATTTAAATATTCTTCTTGTTTGTCATGTTCAAATATTAAAAATAGAACTGACCATGCAATGGTAACAATACCCAAAATAAATACACTAAAAGTTAAGTGAAAAATAAACAAGAATAATATAATAGAGGCAACGGGCAAAATAATTCTTGCATTGGATAGTATCAAAAATTCCAGATACGAGAAAATTCCGGCACTAGTAAGAGTGGGTCCAGGATACGATGTCATATATTTTCTACATTAGTATAGAATTTATAGATTAATTTTGAGGCGCAACCAATAATTATTTTTTTATCCGTTAGCTTAACATCGAAAAATTTGGCAATTTTTTCATCGTAACTAAACCTCGATCACGCAATTTCAATGTAAAATTTTCATATAATAAGGATGTCAGCGTCATTTATTTGACATATGTCACTACGTATTAAATAAAATGCATAATTCATACCAGGATTGATGGTACGTACGGTAAGACACGAACCTACATCTATCAGACCCGAAGGTTTTCCCTAAAAATAAAGGAGATTTAAAATCAACACCTAATGGATAGTTCATCTATTTAGGTAAAATATTTGTAACATCATTTGCTCCTTGCCAGAGAATCCAGTTGGGTCGCCTATCTTTTTTCTACACTGGTCAAAAAATGTAATATTCCATTTCGCAATATTTATATCATCGGTTAAAATTTCAGCCTTAATATTTTTTTGACTCGCCATTCCTGACAATTTATTCCATCTTGAAATTTAGTTTTATTTGAAAGCAGTTACATATTATCTCTATAAATAGGTTGCATGCACGCAACCAAAAACATGAAGTTCGAAAATATTTCATTAGAATAAACACGCTTTATTAATCAACACCTTGCAACACTCGCAAACTCTGAACATAACCACAATATCATCTAATCTAATATGAGCAAATCACTGGAAACCACGAAGTTTCTATAGTTAACGACTTATTAATTACAAAAAGAACTGTAATATCGAAATAATGTGATAGAAATTTATCGTTATGCCTGTATCTAGCATGGACCCAGGTGAAGCAGTATTTGTAAATTTGATGTCACAAGCTGCATTGGAAGAAAGATTTCCTTATTTGTTAGCAAAAAAATCAAAAAAAATTTCGATCCTACCCATACATTGAATACAACTAGCCTTGTATCTAATATTCTTAATCTATCAGATTTGTTAAATAATTATTATGAACGAGACAAAAGAAGGAAAAATTTGGAATACAATAAAATACCATTTTAATTATCCAAATTACTAAAAATTTATTGATGTGGATAATCAATTTATTATCACTTGAAAAATAAGTTGGTGTGATGTGTCTGGTAGATAAAAGTGGCATAGGACAGAAGCTGTTAAGCTTTCAATTTTACAGCTTAGCTAATGAATGAATAAATAAATAAATATTGTAAAGATGCAGATTAAAGTTCTGGTTTAAATGTCTGATGTACTTAATTATCAATCCATTGTAAGGAATCGTATATGGAAGAGATTATAGGTTCACTTTTTCCTTTAGTGGGCGCATGTGCGCTGATCTACGGACTCATCGTACCACGTTGGCAGGTTGCTCAAACTACGTCATGGCCATCTGTTACAGGTGTAGTAATTGGCTCGAAAATAAGCAATAGTGGCGACAGTAATTTTACAAGTGGAACAACTAATACCTATTACACCCCCACAATTAAATATAAACACCAAGTTGGGACACGAAAGTTCATTAACAACAGAATCCACGCCGGGGGCAGCTTCTACAGCTCAATTCCATCTAAAGCTAATGAACTCGTTGCCAGATACCATGAAGGCGCTGAGGTTGATGTTTACTACAATCCGGATAACCCTTCTAAGTCTTGTCTTGAGAAAACAGAGGAAACATCCCTATTATATATGGGGATCGGTGCATTGTTTATCGTAGTTGGATTCATGTTCAACTAAAGACATATATATATTAATTAGTCTATACGACAAACCATGAGCCAGGATGCTTAAATAGCATTTAAGATGGCGCGCCTGGCAGGACTCGAGCCTGCAACCCTCGGGTTCGAAGATGCACCCTGAGATTCCAGGTGCTTTATAAATCAACACTTTGCGACGCTCGCAAATTTCATGCATAGCCTGAATATGACCAAGACTAGTCTAATCAAGTCACCTTATGTTACATAATTGCTACGGAGAATCTCTTTTTTATCCTTATTTCCGCGTTGGATAGTTAGCATAGACTACCAGAGATACTAGGCCACTCTGTTAAATGATGACGCGCCTAGAATTATTCGAACCTCCAACCCACTAGTTCGTAGTCTGATATTCAAAACCTATTAACTAATTGAACTTAAACTTAACTCTAATTAGTATCTGTCCAATATTTATTTAACTTAATGGTAAATAAGCTCTTTTTTTATATGAGTTTGCAGTAATTATTTTGAATAAAAATAGCTGGCAATCTTACTCGTGCAAAGTGTTTTCGTTAGCACTAAATATTATGTTCATTTTTCTTCAAGTACATTAAACAAATCTCCTAACCATGGTTCAAAATTTTTCCATTGGTCCATTCCTGACGTACTGACAGGTTGCCTGACCTGTTCTGAACTAGGAGTACGTATTGCACGTTCTGTCTTGTAAAATTCCAGACAGGACGGTTCATATGACAATTCAAGAAAATCCAATATCTGTCTGATAGATTCTTCAATATTCTGAATTAAAGTTTCATGTTGCACCAGAAAAATATTATCAGGGATTACTTTATTCCAATGTGTCATTAATCGGACATAATCATTGTAGTATCGTCCAATTTCAATTAGGCCATATGTAAATTCCTGTCCTTCTCCGAAAAGCTGCTTGTAATTACTGAAACAACATGCCACTGGTTCTCTTCTGGCATCAATGATTTTTGCGTTTGGGAGAATTAAATGTATCAATCCCAGATGCATAAAATTATTTGGCATCTTATCAATAAAAAATTTTCCTTCACCTCTTAAATATCGGGTGTCGCGAATATATTCTTCACCAAACTTTTGTAACTGTTCTGCCGATAAATTTTTTAAAACTTCTGGATATTTGGGATTATCACCTTTCTTGTGTCTTCCCATTAATCTATGTGCAAGCGCGAGAATATTATGTAATTCCATCGTGCCATCAATCTGGGAATGTGAGGCCAGGATCTGTTCAAGCAATGTTGAACCTGCGCGCGGTAATCCAACAATAAATATGGGATCAGGTTGATCACACCCAAATCCTCTTTTCTCTTGCATTAACTGTTCCGAGCAGACTTGAATCTGCTTCTCAACGGCAAGGCTAGTATTTTCTGCTCGATATTGACTGTTTATTAAATGCTGCTCATTACTTTTTTTATAGTATTGGAAAGAAGTTTCGAAAATTTTTCTATCTTCGTAAGCTTTTCCCAGGGCAAAACATAGATGGATTTGATCTGTTGCCATCGTCGCTGGATTAGATTCCGATCTTTCCATGACCTCAATTTCTTTATCAAGAAATCTGTATGTTTTCAGATTAGCCAGGCTCCACCATGCATCACCATGATCTGGCTTTAATTCATATGCTTTTTTGTATGCTTCGATAGCTGCCGAAGATTTGCCAACTGTCTTCAAGGCATGACCATATAACACATACAGTGCCGGTGAATTCGGAAAGCTAGCGATAACCTCATCATATAATTCTAGTGCTGAATCATATTCGCCTGCTGCGAATGTCTGATTGGCCAATATTAGTTTGTAGTTTTGGTTTTCCGATTCTCTATCAAGTAACAGACTTGCCTGCTCAAGGGCCAGGTCATATTTTTGTCTGCGATGCAGTACATCTATATAATCAATTCTGACCCCTGGGTTTTTCGGCTCAAACTCAAGACAGCTTTCAAGTAGAAATTGTGCATCGTCAAGTATGTGAAGTTTAATACCAATTCCCGCAAGAAGCCTCATACCTTCCACATGCGTTGGATTAACATTCAGGAAATAACGGCACAGTTGTTCCGCTTTGTATAATCTCCCCTGGTGAAACAAGCTTAAAGCACTTGCTAATTCCTGGGGCAATTCCTTTAAACGTTGAAACTCCATCTCAGCATTTTCAGCAAGATCACTACGCTCAACAAGTTTATATAAGTCTCTTAGAACATCCCAACTAGCGTAAAGCGCAGGATTCAACGAAATCGCTTTTTCATATGCCTGTATAGCATCAGCTATTTTTTTCAGTTGTCGGTTATCATGTCCTATTTCTTGCCAGGCACGGGCATAATCCTGGTCTATTTTTACGAGGGTATTTAAGCTGGATAAAGCATCATCAAATTTTCCCTGATAACGCAATGCAACAGCTAAAAGATAGAGCAATTCTTTATCGAAAGAGAATTGCTGAAGAGATTTTCTGGCCGTATCAACTGCATCTTCAATACGTCCCGAAGATAATAGGGATTTAATTTCTAAATATTTATCAGCTGACTCAGCTTGCCTAGTATCAAGCTGAGTCATGTATGGATAATTACCATATACTCATAAATTAATTCATTTTTATCTGGATTAGCTATGTTGCAGAAGAATTAAAATGATTCATAGTCATACGAAAATCGAAGCCCTATAGTTCTTGGACGATTCGTTGTAATTCTTGGAGTATCATCTGCCACATTGAAAAACAGCTCAGACCTTTCATCAAACAGATTTTCAACATACAGTTCTGCCCGCCACAATTGACGCTGTACACCAATCGATGTATCGAACGTTATATGATTATCCTGCCGTCTGCGATTATCTGCAGCTAATGCGCTAAAACTACGATCTGAATACTGGAAGCCGCCCTGTAGATGCACGTCCATATCCGAAACATTCCATTCATATCGTGCACGTAAATTTGCCTGAAACGGTGGAGCAAGCGCAAGATCGCTTCCCTCTGGCACAAGCGTAATTACGTCAGAGGAGGCCTTGGTTAGTTCCGTATCGGTTATAGAAAAAGCGCCGGTAATGGTGAGTTGGTCGCTGGCTACCCAGATATAATCTGCTTCAAGTCCAAGGATTTCTGCATCGGCAGCATTATCTATAAACGTCAAAATAGAAATATTGACGGGATCAAACCTTGCCAACTGCATGTCTTTCCAATCGATAAAAAATACTGCACCATTAGCCTGTAATGTGCCATCCAGCCATGTCGACTTCCAACCCAATTCATAATTATCTATTTTATCAGTCCGATAAATAGCTGGAACTACAGGAAAATCAGGATTAATCGGTGGTGCACCACCAACCCGATTCCAACCTCCCGGCCGAAATCCCTGGGACCATGTTGCATACAATAATGCATCATCGTTTGGTTTCCAGCTTGCATTCAATTTGAATAAAACGTCATCCTGTTTAAACGGCTCAGCCGAATGACCAAATGATACATCGTAATCACGACCGGAGTCTCCGTCCACTGAACCGGAAAACGGTCCACTTGCAAAATTGGAAGTACCTTCAAAATCAACTTCCATATCGTAGTACCTTGCACCTGCTGTTAGCGTCAGGCTGGCTGGAATCACATCGTAGGAAAGTTCACCAAATATTGCAGTTTGTTTTTCTGTTCGACGGATATCATTAAAAAATGCAACACCTGGAGCTCTTGGTACCCCTGATGTCGTAAGGATATTTTTAGCCGTTGAGATCACAGCATTCGGTGCAAAACCTAGATCTGGCACTGCTGTATACAAAAATTCATCCAGTGTTTCCAGTTTAAAATCATCATAAAAGACTCCTGCTGTGAGACGAACCCGGTTAGCCGCATCTGTATTAATCCTGAATTCATGGGTCTGACGATTAATTCGTTGATCAATGACCGCACCTTTAACTGGCGTAAGACACTCACGATAGGTAAGCCCCGTATACCCGGTATAATTACAGGTATAATATGCAATAAAAGCGCCAGCATTGTTGTAACCGGTATAGTCGATTGATTGATCAATATTGCGATCAAGATAAGCCCCTGTATATAGTAGCTCCAGAGCAGATATTCTGCCTTCCAGGGTCCAGGATACCTGGTTGAACTTGTCTTCCAGAGAGTCCGGGAAATATCTTTCTACATCCAGATCTCCTACATTGGGGTCATAATCAAATACGCCATCGGTATTGAGCTCCTGGTACATATTCTGGACACGAAATTGCCAGTCGTTGCTTAGATAGGCCGTTGCACTTGCTCGAAATCCTTTATAGGTAGCATCATTAAAGTTTTCTTCTGCCAGTTGATCATTTGTAACAGTGAGAAATGTTGTATCTGGGCCCAGGCCTTGCAGCGCTGGATTGAGAGGAATGGAATCTTCGAGAGAGCGCGATGATGAAACATTATCTATATATCCTCCTTCCCTGGCATTAAATGCAGCAACCCTTACGGCAAGCTTGTTTTCAATTACGGGCACATTTATATAACCTTCAATGTTATGACTTATATCACCATCTTTGGTGTCAGCAATTCCCGCTGTTATTCCAACCTGAAATTCATCAACAACGGCCTTGTTAGTAATTATACGTACGGTACCAGCCATGGAGCTTGCTCCAAATAAGCTTCCCTGAGGACCAGGCAAGACTTCTACGCGTTCAATGTCAGTGATATATACGTCAAGAATCCTGCTTGGTGAGGTTGTAGGTTGTTCATCAAGGTAGACTGCAACATTGGGAACAGCTGCCTGGGCACCACCCACTGTCTGGGACACTGAATCAATAGCCATCCCTCTTATATACACTTCTGCCTGTCCGGGCCCTCTCCCACCTATAGTGACATTCGGAATATTTTTAACAAAATCGTCAAAATTTGTAATGTTTAATTGATTCAGCCGATCTTCATTGAATGCTGTTACGGTAACAGGAATATCCTGTGCACTAGCTGACCGCTTGGTTGCGGTTACAACAATTTCTTCTATTTGTGCATTAACCGATGATGTGACTAATCCTGCCGTAATGGCAACCATAATAGCCTGACTCAAGCTGTTTCGCTTAAACATTCTTACTCCTTAAAATTATTTAAATGAATTATTCTTGTACTGAATAATCTAAATTGATCAAAATTATGTTATTATGAAAAGGTTGCTTACAGTAAAAACCCTATCATAGTTATTTTTCAAAAAAAAATCAATTTG
>JBNMOP010000135.1:0-7143 GCA_051275005.1 Gammaproteobacteria bacterium
ATCGGAAATCACCATGCAGGTTCATTGTTTCATTAACCGTTTTTTGTAACTGGTTGTTTTTGATCGACTTTTTTATTTATTTTGTGGGGATACCTCAGGGTCGGAGTGATTTAAATTTAACCACACCCCTACCTGTTATACAGATCAAATGACACAGATCCTTTAGATTCATCCTCCCGATTCCGTAGACTATAACGGCATGAATTATGAAAGTAATAAGCATGGTTGCTATTTGGGTTTCTCATGGCGAGTAGGTTACGTAATATTCAGCAAAAATAAGGGGAAAGTTTTTGCAACATTTTTTATTTTTTATTAAGGGCACTATCTCGCGTTGCTGGCTATATGCGTCTGTTATGTCCGCAATTTTTTTGGGTTTACCAGCAGTTGCATCTGAACACGAGGTAAGTTCAGTTATAGAGGATGTTTCAGAACAGGTGGTGGAATACCCCGCTACTTTCTTTAAACGTTACCAGCCTAGTACGGCATTGGATATGGTGCGACAAATCCCTGGTTTCCAATTGGATGACGGTGGTGGTTTACGTGGTTTCGGTAGTGCTGCAGGAAATATTCTGATCAATGATCGTCGTCCCAGTGCCAAGCAAGATCTCCTCTCCGCAATTCTCGCACGTATCCCGGCCAGTTATGTTGAGCAAATCAATTTAATCCGTGGACAAGTTCAGGGAGTTGACCTGCAAGGACAGACTGTCGTCGCCAATATCATTCTTTATAATAATGTCCCCGCGTCAATCCGATGGGAGGCCTTGGTTCGAAAGAATTTTAATTCTCGTCCAATAACGGGTGATGTCAGCATATCATTTTCAGATCGCTGGAAGGACATTGACTATACAACAGGATTTGGAGTACGACGATCTAGCACAGGTTTTGAAGGATTTGAAAATATATTTGATAGTAATCGTAATCTTATAGAAGCACGCCGTGATAATGATTTAAGAAAAAATATTGAGATTGAAGGTAATTTGAGCGCATCGACTACCCTGGGTGAGACGTTGGTCCACTATAATACAAATTGGGATTACAAAAATCGTGCTGCATCGCGGACATCCAGCTTTGAACGCTCCAATACTGGTTACATTGGGCGGAATGAGTTATTCGATTCAGCAAATGATTTCATAAATTTTGAGTTGGGAATTGACGCTGAACGTAGTTTGTCCCAATACATTCTTGGTAAGGCGATTTTTCTTTTTAATGGTTCGAATATAGACATCAAGGCAAACCAACGTAATGTCGATTCAATCAGTGATCAATTTCTGTTAATAAGGTTGGCCGATACTGATACCAATACCAGAGAGATCATTACGCGTTTGGAATTTGATTGGGATAAATGGTCCGATCACGTCGTACAGGCTAACTTTGAAGGGACTTATAATGTGCTGAACGGGTCCCTGGTGCAAACCGAAAATATCGGGGCTGGTCCTAATTTGGTGGTCGTGCCCGGTGCCAACACCAGGGTAGAAGAGACTAGATGGGACATCTTCCTGAAAGACACATGGTCCATGGAAGATATTGTTTTGGACTATGGCCTTGGGGCCGAATTTTCTACCATCTCACAGACAGGAGACACTGATCAAAAGCGTAATTTTGTCTTTCTTAAACCTCAGGGGCTGTTGACCTACTCGCCTATACAGGGGCAGCAAACAAGATTACGTCTGGCGCGTGAAGTTGCGCAGCTTAACTTCAATGATTTTGTAAGTTCTACACTTTTTGATGACGATGAGTTGGCCTTGGGTAACCCCGATCTCAAGCCGGAGTCAATATGGATAGTCGAAATTAGCCAGGAGCAACGTTTCGGCGAGCTGGGCGTGGTGACGTTGAAGGCATTTCATCACTGGATAAAAGATGTACAGGATTTACTCCCCCTTAATCCCGAAAATGAAGTGCCTGGGAATATTGGTGATGGCCGTCGTTGGGGACTTGAGTTTGAGAGCACGATACCCTTGACGTGGTTGGGACTAAGCGGCGCTAAACTGGATTTTAAGACCCGATGGCAGGGTTCTACCGTTACTGATCCGGTAACCGGAGAGGGCCGAGAGCTTTCTGGTAAAGGTCGATTAGGTGGTATGCCTTTTATACCCTTTCGTGATAAGAATGATGATTATGAATATATTTTTGATATTGCCTATCGTCAGGATTTTGATGAGGCTCAGGTAGCATGGGGTTGGGATATCGCGGACCGTGCGGAGCGTTTGGTGTTTAAAGTTAATGAACTGGATGTTATTGACGAGGGTGAGCTTGAATTGAATGCGTTTATAGAGACGACCCGCTGGGCGGGACTAAAAATTCAATTAATAGGAGAAAATATATTCAATCTGGCAGATGTACGCGAGCGAACGGAATATCTAGGTGAACGTAATTCCACCTTTACAGACATAGAAGGCTTTGAATACAGATATCGAACTAAAGGCATGCGATGGACTTTAATGATGAGCGGATCTTTTTGAAAAGAAATAGGGACAGAATATTATTTCCATTGCAAGATAGTGTTTAGTTTACACTGAACTTAACTATCACAACTACGAATTTGTATTCGAGCTTCAACGAATACACTAAAGCGTCACGATAAGCTTTTTTTGAGTATCTATTCTGTAACAGTCTATTTAGTAAAGTATTCGTTTCGGTGAACAGATATAATCGATCCCATCGTGTCTATTAAAGATCGGTTATTACAGTGGAGAAACTGAGTTTATGAATAATAATCCGGACCTGGAAATACCACTCTCGACAAGCACCCATCCGCGTGGACTCTATACCCTGTTCTTCACAGAGATGTGGGAACGCTTTAGTTATTATGGTATGCGCGCTCTGTTGGTGCTGTTTATGACCGAAACCCTTGCCGATGGTGGGCTTGGGTATGATGATGCAACTGCCACAGCAATTTATGGTATCTACACTGCTGCGGTGTATGTTGCATGTTTGCCTGGTGGCTGGATTGCAGATCGTTTGCTGGGTGCGCAGAAGGCAGTCTGGTATGGCGGCATTATTATCATGCTGGGCCACTTTACCCTGGCTATTCCGTCCATTCCCTCTTTTTATCTGGGTTTGATGTTTGTCGTCCTGGGGACTGGATTGTTGAAACCGAACATCAGTGCCATTGTCGGTGAACTTTACCCCTCAGGCTCTTCTGCCTGTACAGCAGGGTATACCATCTTCTACATGGGCATCAATCTCGGCGGATTCATGGGTCCTTTGATCTGCAGCACCCTCGGTGAGAGCGACATGTTTGGCTGGCATTACGGTTTTGCCGCGGCAGGCATTGGCATGTTATTTGGTCTGATCCAGTACCGGTTGACGCAACGTCATCTTGGTGACTCTGGTCGCTATCCGGAGTATTTGCGTGCAGACTCAAATACAACTGAACCACCACGATACGGTTGGTTGGTCGTTGGCATAGGGGTTGGTCTGGTTGCCTTTGTAGTGGTCCTGTGTCTTGTGGGTCTTTTCCAAATCAGCCCAGTAGGGTTAGCCAGAACAACAACTTATGTCATCGCCGCCATCGCCACCTTGTATTTTGTCTATGTCTTTAGATTCGGACGGCTCAGCTCGCGAGAAAAGAACTGTGTGTGGGTGATTGTTATCCTGGTCATCGCCGAGGCGGTCTTCTGGTCAGGATTTGAACAGGCGGGTTCATCACTGACTCTCTTTGCAGATCGTTATACCGATCGTTTCATTTTTGGGTTTGAAATCCCTACTGGTTGGTTTCAGAGTCTGAACCCAATGTTTATTCTTATTCTTGCCCCGTTTTTTGCGGCCATGTGGGTAAACCTTGGTAAACGTAATCTTGATCCCTCTATTCCTGCCAAGTTTGCACTGGGTCTAATCCAGTTGGGTCTTGGTTTTCTGGTGATGTTCGGTGCGTCTAAATTGATCCTCAACGGTGATAGCGTTCTGCCCACCTGGTTATTTTTTACCTACATGCTACATACCATGGGTGAATTGTGCCTGAGCCCGGTGGGCCTGAGTTCCATCAGTCGACTGGCACCGAAGCGTTTCGTCAGTCAGATGATGGGGATCTGGTTTCTGGGTAGCGCGTTGGGAAATATTATTGCTGGATTATTGGCAGGCCGTTTCAATCCTGAATCCATTGCAGATATGCCGAGTTTGTATCTGCAGATCATTTGTATCGCAGTGGGCTCTGGCCTGCTATTGCTGATATTTACCAAACCCATCAAGCGCATGATAGGAGAAGGGTAATGATCTTCCTGTCATAAAGTACCGGAGGTGTTGCAATGGTTTTGAAAATTATATTAATTGGGGTGAGATAATGATGAACTACCATCGACGCTATTATTTGTTCCTGGCACTGGCAGTGTTACTGAACGGTTGTGAGCCGGCAGTGGATAATACGACAAATATCAATACGGCAGCAGAGCAAGTTTCTGCACCGGCGCAAACACCTGAACAGTTTGTTGCACAAGTTAATCGTGAACTTAATGAATTGGGTAGAGAGTCTTCGGCAGCAGCCTGGGTTCGGGCCACCTACATCACTCCTGACACGGCTATTCTGGCGGCGAAATCCGAGGAGCGCAGGCTAGCCTATCTCAGCACAACGGTGAAGCAATCCGAACAATTCACCGGGATGCAGATGAGCGAGGATGCGCAGCGTTCACTCTCCTTACTTAAACTGGGAACGGCGATGCCGGCACCGGATGATGCGTTAAAAAGGGCAGAACTGGCAGAGATTGCCACGCGCATGGAAGGGGCATACGGCGAAGGAAAATATTGCCCGTCCGGGCCTGACAGTTGTCAGACTCTGAATGACCTGGAGAAAATCATGGCTGATGGCGGGCATGACTACGATGCTCAGCTTGATGCATGGAAGGGGTGGCGAACAGTCTCACCGCCCATGCGCGAGGACTACCGGCGTTTTGTGGAACTGGCAAATGAAGGTGCGAGGGAGTTTGGCTATGGGGATCTTGGGGAAATGTGGCGGTCCAGTTACGATATGTCAGCAGTGGACTTTGAGGCAGAGACGGAACGTTTATGGGATCAAGTTAATCCGCTGTATGAGGCGTTACACTGTTATGTACGCGATAAACTTGCCAATCACTACGGCGAAGATAAGGTTTCGCGCAGCAGTCCGATCCCGGCACATCTTCTGGGAAATATGTGGGCACAGACCTGGGGGGAAGTTTATGACCTGGTTGAGCCTTACCCTGGCACCGTCGATCTGGATATTGATTCAGGTTTAAAGGCCCGGTATGAGACTGCCAGACAGAAACTGCTCGACAGTGGCAGAGATCCGGAAGAGGTGGGTAATCAAGCAAAAGATGAGGTCGCCTTGCAAATGGTTACCATGGCCGAGGGCTTCTATACATCTCTGGGGATGCAGAAACTGCCTGAATCTTTTTGGGAACGTTCACTATTTCTCAAGCCCCGTGACCGTGAGGTAGTTTGTCATGCCAGCGCCTGGACTATGGACGGTAGGGAAGATGTCCGTCTAAAGCAATGTATAGAGCCAACCGGAGAAGAATTTTTCACTGTATTCCATGAGCTTGGCCACCTCTATTACGACCTGCACTATAATCATCAACCGATATTGTTTCAGGGTTCTGCGCATGATGGTTTTCATGAGGCCATCGGTGATACGGTTAATCTGTCCATGACCACAGACTTTCTGCATAAGCTTGGATTGGTTGACGTTGCAGAGCAAAACCAGGAAGCCACAATCAATGAACAGATGAAAAAGGCACTGGACAAGATTGCTTTTCTGCCCTTTGGCAAAATGATCGATCAGTGGCGCTGGGCCGTGTTTGATGGCCGTGTAAAACCAGAGGATTATAACCAGGCCTGGTGGGACCTGCGCACACAGTACCAGGGCATAGTGGCACCGATTCCGCGGACGGAAGCCGACTTCGATCCGGGGGCGAAATTCCATATCCCTGGCAATACACCTTATACGAGGTATTTCCTGTCATTTATCATGCAGTTCCAGTTTCATCAGGCACTGTGTGATATCGCCGGGTGGGATGGCCCCTTGTACCAATGCTCAGTCTATGGCAACCAGGAGGCCGGTGCCCGCTTCGCCGAAATGCTGTCTCTGGGTGCCAGCAGGCCCTGGCCAGAGGCCCTGGAAAAACTGACCGGGACACGGCAGATGGATGCCAGTGCGATAATAGAATATTTTGCGCCTCTAATGACATGGTTGGAGGAACAGAACCAGGGTAAGCAATGTGGCTGGTAAAATATAATGGATCGGAGACAAAAGAGAATAGTTCTTTAATGTCCCCGATTTTTTTATCTAAAAAAATAAATATATATCTATTGCATTAAACACATGAATATAAAAAAACTATTCTTAATGTTTGTTTTATTGTTTTTTAACAACGCCGTCTGGTCCGATACATTTGAACTAGTATGTGATATTAAAAATGGGCCAATGACGCAAGGGCGATATCGATTTGATACAGATTCAAAAACTGTTTCTGAAATTGGTTACTATTCTGGGGAGAACTATTCAGAAAAAATATCGAATGTCTATAAAACAATTGGATGGAACCTTGAAGAGGATATGCTGATTTGGGTGTCGAATAATTTTGAAGCTTCAAATGAGGAATTGCATGAACCTGTAAAAAGAAGTTTTGATATTATCGTCTTTGATTTACGAAATATGTATATCACATTCTCAAGATCAGCCAGGAAAGGTGGCCTAATAGAACATATTCTTGATTTTACTGAAAAATGTGTACGTGATTAATATGATAAGAGTATATGCCATAGTTCTATTCTTTATAGTTAGTAATACGGCCTTGTCAGATACATTCGATTTAGTCTGTGATACACCTCTGCAAAAAAATACATACAGGTTTGATTCAGAATCAAAAATTGTTACTAAGATTGGATATAATTCTTATGATGATAAGGGATATACAGTAAGTCCTGAAGTGACCGTATATAACACCCTGGGGTGGGACATCGAAGGTGAGGCATTAGTCTGGGTAACTTATGATTTCACTAACCCCGTTGATGATGATGTTTTCTTTAAAAAAATCAGGCACGGTTCTATTTTGACAATTGTTTTTGATTTACATTATAAATTTATGACGTATACCGTTTTAACGAGGGTAAGAGGTTTGGTAACACACTACGCATCAGCTAGAAGGAAATGTTATTTAGGAAAATAGAAGG
>JBNMOP010000136.1:0-7087 GCA_051275005.1 Gammaproteobacteria bacterium
TCGTAGATGAAGCAATAACCAGCCTTGATTTAACCGAAACCAGTGAAAAATCACCCATCTCGGAACCAATTGAAACCGAAATACCTCCAGCTGTGTCTACAACTCAGACAGAAACCATGGCTATGGAAGCAGGTTTAGTTGATCAAATTCTTCGTTTTGTATTTGGCAATATTATGTTGGTTGGTGGTGCGATTGGAGCGATAATATTGGGTGTTTTGGGATTTCTGTTTATTCGCAAGCGAAAAGGCGAATCAGCTGATGGGGATGAGACAGTAGCGGTTACTGATTTTCCAGATTTTGAATCTACCGCCGAAGCGACAGATATGCCTGAAAGTTCGTCAGAAATGGATGTTGAGGCGGGTGTAGTGGATGAAAATGATGCAGATAAAAACGTATTGATCGGAGACGTAGAACCTGACCAGCCATCAAGTGAAATTGCTGATACCCCAGAGATTGAAGTTGATGCTGTAGAAGAACCTGAAGATGATCCCCTGGCTGAAGTTAATGTTTTTCTAGCGTACGAGCATTTTGACCAGGCAGAAGAGTTTGTCAGGGATGCAATAACGAATTCCCCTGAAAATCTTGATTTCCATAGTAAATTACTTGAGGTTTTTTATTCTTCAGGTGACAAAGTCAAGTATGAGGAAGAAGCAAGGGTTGTTAATGACCTTGTAAACGGTGAGGGACCTCATTGGGAAATGGCTCAAATTATGTGGCAAGAAATTTCTCCCAACCGAGCATTGTTTGCTGAGCCTACTGATGGTGAGTCTGATGAGGGAGATGCTGGTGAAGCAAAAGCTGGAGGTATTGTTGATTTAACAGCAGATGATGAGGCTGATGAAGAAGATGGTGCACTTGATTTTGATCTAGGTATGGGTGGTGCTGAAGATGTAGCTACAAATGATAGTGAGGATGTCCTGGATATTACTTCTGGATCAGATGATGTATTAGATATTACCGGTGATGTAGGGGCTAATCCTGAAGAAGATTTATTAGATATTACGGCAGCGGTTGGGCTGGATGCAATAGACAACGTAGTACCAGCCGATGAAGAAGATTTTCTGGATATCTCTACCAAACAAGATGGTGAAGAAGACCTGCTGGATGTTACTGCCCATACTGATTTAGATGCGGATGATGGGGAAGATTTACTGGATGTTACTGCCGCTACAGATACTTCGTCCGTTGAAGAAGAATCTGTTGACTCTTTAGGAAGCGATGATTCAGCAATTGCAGATGATAACGCATTGGATTTTGATATTGGTGGACTTGATGTAGATAGTACGAATAGTGATGAAGTAAATATCACATCAGGTGAAAATAAATCCGATGAAAATATTATTGATTTTGATTCTTCAGCATCAGATAGTGCAGATGAAGACGGTGGGATAGAGTTAGACCTCGGGGTTGATAGTAGTGATGATGGTGGCTTGGAAATCTCTCTGGATGGCACAGATGATGACGCTGGCGGCATAGAGTTAGACCTCGGCGTTGATAGTAGTGATGATGGTGGCTTAGAAATCTCTCTGGATGGCACAGATGATGACGCTGGCGGCATAGAGTTAGATCTTGGCGTTGAGAGTGGTGATGATGGAATAGAACTCGATATGGAGATAGAGAATGAGCCTTCTGATGGTGATATATCTCTAGATATGGATATTGAAGAAGAAGCATCTGTACCTGAAATTGAAATGGATAGTACCGTAAAAATTCCAAATGAGATCAGTATTGAATTGGATAGTGACGAAGACGATGATGACGATGATGATGAAGACCATACCGTTTTTGTACCAAGGACATCTGATACAAGTGAACAAAGTGTTGAAGATGAAGTAGCTACCAAGCTTGATTTGGCCAAGGCCTATGTTGAGCTAGGTGATAATGACAGCGCAAGTACTATACTCGACGAAATTATTGCTGAAGGTAATGATGCACAACGTCAGCAGGCTGAGAAACTAAAAAGTCAATTATCATAATAACGACTAGAAATATTGTCACTGTTAGAACAACTGTCTTTCATATACAGTGAGATATGTATTAAAGAATCCTGATATTAACGGTTTCCTTTCGATGTCATGAGAATTGCCGCAGGTGTTGAATATTGTGGCGCTAATTTTAATGGATGGCAGCGACAATATGGACGACGTACTGTGCAAGAATGTGTGGAGAAAGCTCTCACGGCCGTCGCAAACCATCCCATACAAGTAAACTGTGCTGGACGGACTGATTCTGGTGTCCACGCAATACAACAAGTAATTCACTTCGATACTATTGCTCAACGTGAAAATCATTCCTGGTCATATGGTGCAAATAGTAATTTACCCGATGATATCAATCTAAACTGGGTTATACCTGTAGCTGATGAATTTCATGCGCGTTTTTCAGCAACATCTAGGCGATATAGATATTTTATTCTTAACAGAAGAACACGTTCCGCATTATTTAAAGAATTAGTAACCTGGGAACCTTTAGATCTTGATGAAAATAAAATGGGTGAAGCAGGTAAGTCTTTAATTGGAAAACATGATTTTACATCATTTAGAGCAACAGCATGCCAGGCTAAAACTGCTGTCCGCAATATTATTAAATTAGAAATTTATCGCGAACTCGATTTGGTAATAATTGATATCGAAGCTAATGCCTTTTTACATCATATGGTCAGAAATATTGCAGGGGTACTAATTATGATTGGTACAGGTAAACATTCTACAGAATGGGCAAGGGAGGTACTCAATGCTAAGGATAGGTCACTAGGAGGTGTGACAGCTCAGGCAAATGGACTTTATCTTGTGGATGTTTGCTATGCCGAAAAATATAATATTCCAAGAGTAAATGGATTTACCCCAGCTATAATAAAACAAATATCTTAAGTAAATTAATAAATTTATTGCCTCTAATTGTATCTAAATATCGTTATAGAACAATGATATAGACATATAAGAATGATTATAGATTGTCACATATTAATTGATTATTTATATATTGACGCTGGTACTAAATGTAATTCATGGGAAAATGTATATCTATAATTAACGACATAACTTAGATTATTAAATAATATTATAATGAATAGGGTTCGTATAAAAATTTGCGGTATCACTCGTCCTGAGGACGGCATTACAGCTGCCCAGGAGGGAGCAGATGCAATTGGATTAGTGTTTTATCCCCTTAGTAAACGTAGAGTAACGATAAGCGTGGCAAAAAGTATTATCGGGGAAATCTCTCCATTCGTTACTACGGTAGGATTATTTGTGGATGCAACAGAAGAAGAAGTAAATTCTGTTTTGCAAGATGTACATCTGGATTTACTTCAATTCCATGGATCTGAGACACAGGAGGATTGCTTACGTTATAACAAGCCTTATATTAAAGCTGTTAAAATGACAGAGGATATAAAACTAATTGAACAGATAAATATTTACGATAAATCAATCGGAATCTTGCTAGATGCTTTTGTACCCGGTGTAGCTGGTGGATCTGGTGAGACATTCAACTGGGAGTTAATTCCAGATAATATTCAAAAACCGTTAATTCTTGCTGGTGGATTAAACCCTGGGAATATTAGAAATGCCATTGATCGTGTTAAGCCCTATGCGGTAGATGTTAGTAGTGGTGTAGAATCTGAACCAGGAATCAAGAACAGAGATAAAATTAAAAAGTTTATTAATTATATTAGGAACTCGTTATGAATAATCGCCAAAGACTGATTGATATAATATTTGAACATAAATTAGACAGATTAAGAGTTGCGGAATTATTAAAAGTTAAACGTGACACTGTTAATCATTGGTTATTATCAAATGAATCTAAGTCTAATATTGAAATTCCTGATATGGCAATAGAATTACTAGAATACAAACTTGGAATAGAACCGAATGAGGATGTTCCATCAGAACCAGGACTATAAACTAAAATGAGCTGGTTAAATAAACTTTTACCATCAAGAATTAATACCAATGGTAGTAGTCGTCGTACGGTGCCGGAAGGTGTTTGGACAAAATGCTCTTCATGCAATTCAGTTTTGTATCGTGCTGAACTGGTTAGAAATATGGAAGTATGTCCAAAGTGTGGACATCACATGTTGATACATGCAAGGCCACGTCTAGAAAAATTTCTTGATGATAATTCAACCACAGAAATTGGAAATACCATCAAACCTTATGATAAATATAAATTTCGGGATAGTAAAAAATATAAAGATCGACTTAATCAAGCCCAGAAAGTAACCGGTGAAGATGATGCATTGGTTGTTATGAAAGGATCGGTGAAGGGATTATCAATAGTCGCATGTGCATTTGAATTTAGTTTTATGGGTGGTTCTATGGGATCTGTAGTTGGTGAACGTTTCGTGCTGGCGGCTGATGTTTGTCTTGAAGAAAGTTTACCATTAGTTTGTTTTGCTGCCAGTGGAGGAGCGAGGATGCAAGAAGGATTATTTTCGTTAATGCAAATGGCGAAAACAACTTCAGCACTAGGTCAACTACGAAAGGGAAAGTTACCTTATATATCAGTTTTAACCAATCCAACAACAGGAGGTGTATCGGCCAGTTTGTCTACACTTGGTGATATAAATATAGCTGAACCAAATGCGCTGATTGGATTTGCCGGACCAAGAGTTATTGAGCAAACCGTTAGAGAAACCCTCCCTGAAGGATTTCAACGCAGTGAATTTCTATTGGATCATGGAATAATTGATATGATCGTAGATCGTAATCAAATGAGAGACAAAATAGCTTTGTTGGTTGCAATGCTAATGCATAAATCGGTACCTATCGAATAACGCGTCTATTTACAATACAAGTCACAATCATAAATGAGTATCACTGATTTAGCCCAGTATAAAAAGCTAACTGCTCCAAGGCATAATAATCTGGATCAGTGGTTGGCTTGGCAAGCGAAACTTCACTTTACTGCTATCGAAATGGGTTTAGACCGTTGTCGTAAGGTTGCAGAAATTATGCAGCTTTTACCTCCATCATTTTTTATTATCAGTATTGCTGGGACAAATGGGAAAGGATCGTCGGCTGTAATGCTTGAAACTATTCTTCGGGATGCAGGATACAAGGTTGGGCTTTATACTTCACCGCACCTGCTTCGATATAATGAAAGGATTAAAGTAGATGGTCATGAATCAAGTGATTTAGAGTTGTGTGAGTCATTCCATCGAATTGATCAGGCCCGGGGAAATATTTCATTAACCTATTTTGAATTTGCTACGCTTGCAGCAATAGATATTTTCAAAAGAAATAATATTGATATTGCAATACTAGAGGTTGGTATGGGTGGACGCTTAGATGCAGTTAATATGCTTGATGCAAATGTATCATTAATCAGTACTATTGATATCGACCATGAAAAATGGCTAGGGTCTGACCGTGAGACAATTGGAATGGAAAAAGCAGGTATAATGAGATCCATGCGTCCGACTATATGTTCTGATGCTAATCCTCCAAACACTGTATCTGAAACCGCTAATATTGTAGGAGCGAATCTGTTAATATCAGGGAGAGATTTTAATTATGAATATTCGCATAATGGTTGGTCTTGGAAATCAGGGGTCAAACATTTTAGTAATTTACCAATTCCAGCAAACCTCAATTATCAGATTGAGAACGCATCAGGCGTAATAATGGTTTTACAGGAAATTTCAGATTATTTTCCTGTTGATAGAGAATCTATTGACAAAGGGCTACAGAAATTTCGTTTGCCGGGCAGATTTCAAATTGTTCCGGGAGAGGTTCCAGTTATTCTGGATGTTGCCCACAATTGCCAGTCAGCCTCAATATTAGGGGAAAATATAAGCGAATTACCCAAGACAGGTATTACAAGATTAGTTCTGGGTATGTTGAAAGATAAAAATCATGCAACATTTATGTCAGCACTATCGCCTTATATTGATTATTGGTATTTATCTTCATTAGAAAATAATCGTGGTGCTGATGTTAAAGAACTTGCCGCAACGCTAAGGTTGATTAATATTGATGCTGATATGACTATTTTTGGAAATATTAATATTGCACTAACCTCTGCAATAGCAGCCTCGAAAGCGGGCGACAGAATTATTGTAACAGGTTCTTTCGTTACAGTAGGAATCGCGCTTAAATATTTTAATCTAGAGAATAAAATTGGTGAATAGGCGATTAAAGGAAAGATTAACTGGTGCTGCGGTGTTGATGATGCTTGCTGTTATTTTTATTCCGATGGTGCTCGATAACTCAAATGAGGACGATGCCAGGATTAATCGGACAAATATCCCACCCAAACCAGCTACTAATTTCAAATCCAGAATTATTCCAATTGAAGAAACTTTAACAACACAGCAAGTTCCTCAGAATATTATTCCAGTGAAGGCAGAGGAAGAGATAGAGATTGTGGAAAATATTAATGAGGTTAGCACTACCGAAATTAAATCAGAACCAGTAGATACCATGTTAGACCAGGTAACACCTGTTGAGGTTGATGATGAATTAATTGTAGCGGAAGAGGTTGCAAATCAATTAGTCGCATTAAATTCTCGTGATCTAACAGCTTGGGTTGTTCAACTAGGAAGTTTTTCAAGCCAGACTAATGCAGAGAATTTAATCTTAAATTTACAATCTGAAGGGTATCCAGCTTATATTGAGGAAATTACTGTTGAATCCGGGTCTGTTTTTAGGGTTAGGGTAGGGCCTGAAATATCTAAATCTAGTGCAGAAATAACACTAACTGAACTTGATGAAAAATTTTCTCTAAAAGGTATTCTATTACAGTATCCATAAGCTGTTGATATTATCTCTTTTGATTTTCTAAGTATTGAATATATCTTTCATTATTGAAGGTGAAAATTGGAAATAATCGACATTGTAATATTGGTAACCTTATTAATTCCGGGGCTAGTTGGTGTCATATACGGTTTTTTGAATATCATCCTGTCATTGCTCGGTTGGGGAGCTGCGTTTTCACTGGCTGCAAAATTTAGTAGTAATTTTTCACCTATGCTAACTTCATATGTAGAAACTGAAATTTTTCGAGATGCATTGGCTTTTTTTGGTGTTTTTATATTATGTTTGGTAATTTTTTCCGCTCTTGGATATTTTATGCTTAAATT
>JBNMOP010000137.1:0-6874 GCA_051275005.1 Gammaproteobacteria bacterium
ATATCATGGGGATAACCAACCACGGCAGCTTCGGCAACATGTTCGTGTAAAACTAATGCACTTTCTATCTCAGCGGTTCCCATCCGATGACCAGAAACGTTTAAAACATCATCTATGCGTCCAGTAATCCAGAAGTATCCATCAGCATCACGCCTGGCACCATCACCCGTGAAATACAGACCTGGATAGGTCTTGAAATAAGTATCAATAAATCGTTGATGATCCCCAAAAATGGATCGCATTTGGCCAGGCCACGAACGATTAATACATAATGACCCTTCTGCTTCTCCTTCGAGGATATTGCCTTTATCATCCATCAAAACTGGCTCTATCCCAAAGAAAGGGTGGGTCGCCGATCCGGGTTTCAATTCTGTAGAACCAGGTAATGGTGTTATGAGAATTCCACCCGTTTCAGTTTGCCACCAGGTATCCACCACAGGACATCTGCTATCACCAACCACATGGTAATACCATTCCCATGCCTCTGGGTTAATCGGCTCTCCCACAGTACCCAGCAAACGTAGACTCGATCTTGAATGTTTTTTAACAAAGTTATTGCCCAATCCCATTAAGGCACGTAATGCTGTCGGTGCTGTATAAATAATATTAACCTGGTGCTTGTCCACGACTTGCCAGAAACGACCTGCATCAGGATAGGTTGGTATCCCTTCAAACATTATTGTCGTTGCGCCATTACATAAAGGGCCGTAGACCATATAGGAATGTCCAGTGACCCAACCCACATCAGCAGTACACCAATAGATATCGCCGTCGTGATAATCAAATACATACTTATGAGTGATTGCCGAATAAAGGATATATCCTCCAGTGGTATGTAGAACGCCTTTGGGCTTACCTGTAGAACCAGATGTATAAAGAATGAATAGTGGGTCCTCTGCATCCATTTCCTCGGCAGGGCAAACAGGCGATGCATCATTGACGCAATCCTGGTACCAGATATCGCGACCATCATTCCAGTTAATATCTGCATTTGTACGTTTATATACGATCACAGTATGCACATGGGGACAATCAATTAATGCTTCGTCCACATTTAATTTGAGAGGAACTTTTTTACCACCTCTTACACCTTCGTCTGCAGTGATAACGACCTTACAATCTGAATCCAGGATTCGATCTTTTAACGCAGTAGGCGAAAAACCACCAAATACAACGGAATGAACAGCACCAATACGGGTACAGGCGAGCATAGCAACAGCTGCTTCAGCAACCATAGGCATATAGATAGAAACACAATCACCTTTTTTTACACCACGATCTTTGAGAACATTTGCTAATCTGCAAACCTGTTCATGTAATTCACGATAGGTGATCTTACTGTCCATATTTGGGTCATCCCCTTCCCAAATTATGGCAACTTGATCTCCACGATCTTGTAAATGTCGATCAAGGCAATTATATGAAACGTTTAATTTGGCATTTAAAAACCACTTAATTGAGACATCTTTGTAGTCCCATTCCTGTACCTTGTCCCATTTCTTAAACCATGTGATAAATTTTTCGGCTTGTTCTGACCAGAATCCATCAGTATCCAACAGGGAATTTTGATACATACTTAAGTACTGCTCGTTATTAATGAACGCTTTCTCGGCAGTCATCTCAGAGACTGGGTAGTTTTTTATATCCGACATCTATCAATTTCTCCAAATTAATAATTATTCAATTAATGTAAAGCGACAAGAAAATGAATTTTGCGACTTAAAAGCAGGTTAGATTTATTTTATAAATAATTTTCTCAGCAATTATTTACGCTTAGTTGATTAAATTTAAAAATATAAAATTATACGTGTTTATTTAGCATGAAATGACCCCGTTTCCCTTCTTCCATCACGCTATAGATACTGGTCAATAAAGGTAATCGACCAAGGGTAAAAAGTTTAGACCATATTTAAGTTGCTACCTGGCTCTGAGCACCTCAACATATATTAAATTAGCAACGGTACCTATATATTGTTACTAGTTACGTTTTTTCGTATCGTTGTTCAATATAATCATCAATGATTACTCTGAATTCTCCAGCAATATTATCCCCTCTCAAGGTTAATACTTTTTTTCCATCGATAAATACAGGTGCTGCAGGTGCTTCCCCTGTGCCAGGTAAACTTATACCAATATCAGAATGCTTACTTTCACCCGGACCATTCACTACACAACCCATAACCGCCAGATTTAATTCTTCAACACCTATGTATTTCTCGCGCCAGACTGGCATCTGATTTCGGACGTATCCTTGAATATTGCCAGCTAATTCCTGAAAGACTGTACTGGTTGTTCTACCACAACCGGGGCAGGCTGTTACCTGAGGAGTAAAAGAACGCAAGCCCATGGTCTGTAAAATTTCCTGGGCAACTATAACCTCTTTGGCTCTATCACCGCCAGGATCAGGGGTTAGTGAAATGCGAATTGTATCCCCTATTCCCTCCTGCAATAAAACACCCAGCGCGGCTGTTGATGCAACAATTCCCTTAGAACCAATTCCAGCTTCAGTTAATCCCAAATGTAGTGCGTAGTTACCTCGCCGAGCCAAATCACGATAGACTGCAATCAGTTTCTGAACACCACTAACCTTGCAGGATAAAACTATTTTATCTCGCGTAAGCCCTAACTCTTCTGCACGTTCAGCGCTGCTAAGGGCAGAAACAATCAATGCCTCGCGCATGACATCGTCCGTATCTTTTGGTTTTTTCAGCTTAGCATTATCATCCATCAAGCAAGTCAATAATTCCTGATCTAAACTGCCCCAATTCACGCCTATCCGAACTGGTTTATTATATTTGATGGCCATCTCAATCATCGTACTAAACTGGCTATCTTTCTTTTTGCCAAATCCAACGTTACCGGGATTTATTCTATATTTAGCCAGTGCCTGTGCACATTCAGGATATTTGCTCAGCAAGGTATGACCGTTATAATGAAAATCTCCAATTAGTGGAACATCACAACCTTTTGAATCTAAAATTTCTCTAATGCGAATCACCTGACTGGCAGCTTCTTCATTATTTACTGTAATACGAACTAATTCCGACCCAGCTTTAGATAATTCTTGCACTTGTTTTGCCGTTGATTCTGCATCAGCAGTATCAGTATTGGTCATCGATTGCACGACTATAGGTGCTTTATCACCGATCACTACAGTTCCGACTTTTACACCGACAGTTTCTTGCCTGGCTAAGGCTGTATTATCATTACTCATGGACTAAATATACCTATCATGGGGGGTTAAAAGCTGACTTTCCTACTGTATACTCAAGAAATAAATGTTATTTTGCAAAATGTTTTTATGAAAATGTACAATGTCGTGTTTTTAATCTAGAAAACTATCTCTAATATTATTAAAAAAGCGTTAAATCAATAAAGAACTTAATAGTATAATTCAAAAAATACTACTTATATCTTACATGAATATTCACTACAGGAAAAAACTCGTTTGAGATTTTATAATTAATGGAAAAGAAAAATAGCTTCAATAAAGAAGAAATACTTACTTGTAGTCGAGGAGAGTTATTTGGCCCAGGTAACGCGCAACTACCACTTCCAAACATGCTAATGTTTGACAGAATTACCGAAATCAATGATGACGGTGGCTCAGCTGGAAAAGGTATAATACTTGCAGAGCTCGATCTCAAGCCAGATTTATGGTTTTTTGACTGTCATTTTGTAGGTGATCCTGTCATGCCCGGTTGTCTGGGATTAGATGCAATGTGGCAGTTAGTGGGTTTCTTTCTGGGCTGGACGGGTGCCTCAGGTAGAGGACGTGCATTGGGATCGGGGAAGGTCAAGTTTACAGGTCAGGCAACCCCAAAAAATAAGCTTATTACCTATAAAATTACCATGAAAAGGGTTATTCTGCGTAGTCTGGTCATGGGGGTTGCTGATGGTGTTATGGAAGTTGATGGCCGCGTTATTTATCAAGCCGAAGATCTAAGAGTCGGTCTATTCATGAAAACAGATAATTTTTAATTTACTTTGGAGTTAATTTGAACAGAGTCGTCATAACTGGCCTAGGGATAAAATCCAGCATAGGCACAAGCAAGGAAGAGGTAATCAAGTCTCTGCGTAACAGTGAGAGTGGTATAAGCTTCTGCGAAGAATATCAACAACTCGGTTTCCGTTCCCATCTACATGGGCCTATCAAAATAAATCTGGAAGAATTAATTGACAGGAAACTTAGACGGTTTATGGGCAGTGCTACCGCTTATTGTTATCTGGCTATGCAAGATGCAATTGAAGATGCTGAATTGGATGACAGTGATATTTCGAATATCAGATCCGGTGTAATTGCAGGCAGCGGAGGATCATCAACAGAAAACATGGTATTAGCAGCTGATATCTTACGTGAAAAGGGTGCGCGTAAGGTACTGCCGACTATGGTACCAAGGGTCATGTCCAGCACTTGTAGCGCCGGGCTTGCTGTACCATTTAAAATCAAAGGGATAAATTATTCCATCAGCTCAGCCTGCGCTACCAGCGCACATTGTATAGGTAATGCATACGAACTGATTCAAATGGGCAAACAAGATATCATCTTTGCTGGCGGTGGTGATGAATTGCACTGGTCAGGCACATTATTATTCGACAGTATGGGTGCGCTTTCATCCAAATATAATGATGACCCAGATAATGCTTCACGTCCCTTCGATGCAGACCGTGATGGCTTCATAATTTCAGGTGGCGGAGGAATTCTAGTGGTTGAAGAACTAGAACACGCTTTAAATCGGAATGCAAAAATTTATGCTGAAATCATTGGTTACGGTGCAACATCTGATGGAAGCGATATGGTAAAACCCACAGGTGAAGGTGCAAAACGCTGTATGCAATTGGCAATGGGAGATACTGGTATAAAAGTTGATTATATTAATGCACATGCCACCAGTACACCTGCTGGAGATACCGGTGAACTATCCGCAATAAAACAGACTTTTGAAAATAGTCATATCCCACATATAAGTTCCACCAAAGCCCTCACTGGTCACGGTCTTGGTGCAGCCGGGGTAAATGAAGCGATTTATTCTATATTTATGATGCAAGAGGATTTCGTTTGTGCTTCTTCAAATATCCAAAATCTTGCCCCGGAAGCCGAGGGTATGCCGATTGCTCAACAACGTATAGATAATGTAGATATAAATGTTGCCATGTCTAACAGCTTTGGCTTTGGTGGCACTAATGCAACATTGTTATTCAAGAAATTTCAAACGTAATCTAAAAATCTAGTCCGCTAATATATTTAGCCGACATCAAAATTACTGTGGAAACACACATCACCTATGGCAGTATCGCGGGATGGTTACGAAGTGGTGCTGAAATTCGTAGTACTAAACTAAAGGAAGAATTTTCGTTTGATGATTACCTGAGTAAACATATAAATAAAGTCATTCCACTATTTGCCATAAACCCGAAGTTAAAATTATTTTGTTTTTCAATAGATACACAACCTGTTCCCGGTCCGGAATGGTTGATTATTAGCCTGTTTTTACCGGATGGCATTGAATATAAACCTACTTAAGGGGCAGATAAACAATTAGCGACGAGAATGTGAATCAATTCACATTTAAGGTCTTTTATTATTGAATCATTTAATTATGTGATAACCATCACATCTAATTCGATATTTTCTGTCTAATATATAAATCATAGACTATCTACCTCCCTTGATAGTCTTTATGGCCCGGACTACTCCCTCTCCTCCACCATTCCGGGCCATTTTTATATTATCTCTGGTTAACTATCTTTCAACTTATAGTGAACAATAAAAATCTATTTCTTATGAACTAATCATTTCATGGCGTGTCATAACATCCGTATAAATTAAAAAATACTTTCATGCGAGATAGATTAATTGAGAGTTACATCACAGATAAGACTGATAGTTTTATTTATACTGTTTACCAACGATACATTATCCCCCCCGATAATGACCGTAAAAAAAGCCTGGGAACTCATCCCCCCCCCTTCGAGTTTCCAGGCTTTGGTTTTTAAAACCTACCTCAATACACTGCTCAAATATTTTTCTTAATTTGGTGTGGTATTAAAATCGGATTGTTTGCCTATGGTACCAACTCCAGGTAACTTCATCTGTAATTTGAGTGGATTGATTCCAAAATTTAATCCTAGTATGTTCAGTTCCACACCCTCGTCTACAGCAAGACTGAGACCCAATAATCCAAATAGTGAAATTTGATAACCACTACCACCTGGCGTGGTATCGATAAGATTATCGCCTAAATAGTCCTTGCCTATTGCCGTTGAAGGTAAATCAAGTTTTAGCTCAGGCACCTGTCTTCCCACATATGCGGTAAAAGTATTGCTGTTAGGTCCAGGCCACATTACGTATTTATCTGCATAGGGATAGGATTCAATAGCTGCCAAAACCTTTGGGATCAACGCATCTGCCTTATTACCACGTATATCAACCAGTAAGTTTGGTTTGTTCCCATACCAGTGACGATCTGGAACATCTACTGCAGAGACTACGACTGAACGACCACGTCGACTACGAAAGCCCAGCACATGATGGACGGTATAATTATTTGCATTCCGGGATTTGATGCTAAACCAGGTATGTACACCTAATGAACCACGCCATCCAAACGTTCTTGCGGCGTACACTTGTAAAACAGGACCATCATGCTCATCAGGTAGCGGAGCAATGCCAGCACTGGAGCGATCGGCATCGCGCCAATGACTACCATCTGCTGACATTATGGAAAGACCTAGGATAACCAGGCAGGAAATAATTAGACGTATCTTTGAAGCTTTCATAAATATTTAATTGTTCTATTCATACTGATGACTCATAATTATTTTATGACAGTATGGTTTAAATCAAAAAATATCAACATTAATCAAATGTTTT